>JAEZCR010000155.1 GCA_023433465.1 Pseudomonadota bacterium
GACGACGATGAAGATGACGACGACGATGACTTCGACGACGACGAAGACGACGACAACTATTAGTTAGTCGGGGACCTTCGCGCATGCGGGTCGTTGCCATCGTCGGCCGCCAGGGCAGCGGCAAGACGACGCTCATCGAACGACTCATCGCAGGCCTGCGCGCCCGGGGCCTGTCCGTGTCGACCATCAAGCACACCCATCATCACGACATCGAGCTCGACACGCCGGGCAAGGACAGCCATCGGCATCGGGTGGCCGGCGCCGCGGAAGTCATCGTGGCCTCCGACAACGGATGGGCCCGGATTGCCGCTTCCCGCGAACCGGCGGGTTTGAAGACGCTGCTCACCGAGCTCCGGCCGGTGGACGTCGTACTGGTCGAGGGATTCAAGCAACTCGAATGGCTTCGGCGGGTCGAAGTGTTCCGTGGAACCGGCACCCCACTAGCCCTGGATGATCCAGGCATCGCGGCGGTGGCAGTCCCCAAGGGCGTGACCCTGGCGGAATACAAGGGCGTGACACTGCCCCTGGACGACACCGAGGCCGTGCTCGATTTCGTGCTCGGAGATTGAATTCGCGCATCCTCGCCGCCAGTTCAGGCGCTCCCGGAGCTCCTTACATTTATGGACGGACGTAACGTAAGCCTATGAAACGTATATTCCTTTTCCTGGCCACCAACCTGGCCGTCATCCTGCTGCTGACGATCGTGATCAACCTGTTTGGTCTCGACCCGTACCTGGATGCCCGCTATGGCAGCTACGTCAATCTGTTGATCTTCGCGGCGGCCATCGGCTTCGGCGGCGCCTTCATTTCGCTCGCCCTATCGAAGTGGATGGCGAAGCGCGCGATGGGGGTGCAGGTCATCACTCAGCCCCGAAGCGAGACCGAACAGTGGCTCATGGAAACGGTGCGCCGGCACGCGGAAACCGCCCACATCGCGATGCCCGAGGTCGGCATCTTCGACTCGCCGGAGCCCAATGCCTTCGCCACGGGCGCCCGCAAGAACGCGTCGCTGGTCGCGGTGAGCACGGGCCTGCTGCGTTCCATGCGCCGTGACGAGGTCGAGGCGGTGCTGGGCCACGAGATCGCCCACGTCGCGAACGGCGACATGGTCACGCTCACGCTGATCCAGGGCGTCGTGAACACGTTCGTCGTCTTCCTCGCGCGCGTGATCGGCAGCATCGTCGACGGAGCGATGCGAGGTAATCAGGAAAGCCGCGGCCCCGGCATCGGCTACTTCGCGACGGTCATCGTCGCGGAGCTGGTGCTCGGCCTGTTCGCGAGCATGATCGTCGCGTGGTTCTCGCGGCAGCGCGAATTCCGCGCAGACGCGGGTGGCGCGTACCTGGCCGGCCCGCGCTCGATGATCGGCGCGCTCGAGGCGCTCAAGCGGGCGCACTCCCCTAATCCCCTGCCCGCCCAGTTCGCCAATTTCGGCATCAACGGCGGGATCCCACAGGGGATGCGGCGCCTGTTCATGAGCCATCCCCCGCTGGATGAGCGCATCGCCGCCCTCCAGAAGGGTGCCAGCGAAGTGACGCAGGTCCGATAACGCGATCAGACCCGATGCAAAGGGAGGGCCGGATGTCCGATCATTCGGCCTTCCCCGTTTTTCGGATTTCGAGAAGGAACCCTTTCGACGCATGAACGCAGAGACTCAGACGGCTTCGAATCCCTTCGCCCGTATTGGCCGGGCACTGCTCCACTGGTTCGACACCGGCCGCTCTTCCAGCTTCGAGAATGCCGAGGATCAGCCCGGCGCCGACCGCATCGACTGGGTGCGCACGACGCCGTTCATCCTGATGCACCTGGCGTGCCTGTTCGTGTTCGTGGTGGGCGTGAGCCCCGTCGCGCTGATCGTGTGCGCCGCGCTCTATTTCATCCGCATGTTCGCGATCACCGGTTTCTATCACCGGTACTTCTCGCACAAGTCGTTCAAGACCTCGCGCACCGCGCAGTTCCTGATGGGCGTGCTCGGCTCATCCGCCGTGCAGCGCGGGCCGATCTGGTGGGCCGCTCACCATCGCGATCATCACCAGTATTCGGACAAGCCCGAGGATGCGCACTCCCCGATCCAGCACGGCTTCGTGCGCGCGCACATGAGCTGGTTCCTGTCGAAGAAGGGATTCGCGCCGGATCTCAAGCGCGTGCGCGACCTCATGAATTTCCCCGAGCTGCGCTGGCTCGACCGCTTCGACATCATCGTGCCGGTGCTACTCGCCGTGTCGATGTTCCTGCTGGGCGTGGCGCTGGAGAAATGGGCGCCGGGGCTCGGCACGAACGGCTGGCAGATGCTGATCTGGGGCTTCTTCGTGTCGACCGTGTTGTGCTCGCACGGCACCTACACGATCAACTCCCTCTCGCACGTTTTCGGCAAACAGCGTTACCGCACGGGTGATTCCAGCCGCAACAACTGGTTCCTCGCGCTGATCACGCTCGGCGAGGGCTGGCACAACAACCATCACCACTATCCGAGCTCGACCCGGCAAGGGTTCTACTGGTGGGAGATCGACATCACTTACTACCTGCTCAAGGTGATGTCGTGGATGGGAATCATCTGGGATCTGAAGCCCGTGCCGGTGTCCATGCGCGATCATCATCCGCGCCGGATCCACAAGCTCAAGTAGACCTCGAGCGAGAAATCGGGCGCTAACCACGCCCGCGAGCGCGGAACCAGGCATTCGCGGCCGGCGTGTACAGCAGCACCACGATGGCGACGTCGATCGCCGCACTTACCAGGTCCCAGGACCAGGAATACCAAGCTTGGGAAAACATTCCTGGTAGATCGGAGAATGTGAAGAGCCACCCCAGTATGGCCAGTATCACATAGGCGACCCGTGCCCAGTTTTTCGCGCGGCCGATCTGGATGACTACCCAGATCATGAATGCCAGCACGGCCAACGCGAAGATCAAGCCGATGACCACGGCCGCTAACGTCTCGGTGTCGCCTGAATCCGGAAACAGATCATCGCCGACGAACGCGAACGGCAGTGTGAGGACGAACGATATCCAGAACAGCTGGATCGCGCGAGCTACCGCGCCCGGGCGCGGCAGCGGCTCGCCCGCATCGACGTCGGAGACCTTGGCGGCAGGCGGGGCGTATGGATTCTCGGTCACGCCCCATCCTAATTCATCCGCGCGCCGGACCGCGGGCTATCATTCCACGATGAACGAAATGGCCGACACGGCGCGCCAGCTGGCTGAGTTGCTGGACGAAAGCGGAATCATCCGGGACCCGGAACGAACCGCGCCCATGCTGCGTGACCATCGCGCTCTCTACCGCGGAAATGCGCTCGCCATCGTCGCCCCGGCGGACACCGCCGCCGTCGCGCGCGTGCTTGCCTTCTGCAACGAGCACCGCATCGGCGTCGTACCCCAGGGCGGCAATACCAGCTACTGCGGCGGCGCCACGCCCGATGCCTCGGGCAAACAGGTCCTGCTCTCGCTGGCGCGGCTCAACCGCGTGCGTGGCATCGACCAGGCTAACTACACCATGATCGCCGAGGCCGGGTGCATCCTCGCGAACCTGCAGGCCGCCGCGCGGGCCGCGGACCGCTACCTGCCGCTCTCGCTCGGCGCGGAAGGCAGCTGCATGCTGGGCGGCAACCTGTCGACCAACGCCGGCGGGCTCAACGTCATCCGCTACGGCATGGCTCGCGAGATGGTGCTGGGACTCGAGGTCGTGTTGCCCGACGGCCGCGTGCTCGACACGCTCACCGGCCTGCGCAAGGACAACACCGGCTACGACATCAAGTCGCTGTTCCTGGGCGCCGAGGGGACGCTGGGCGTGATCACGGCCGCCTGCCTCAAGCTGCAACCGGCGCCGCGCTCGTTCGCGACGGCCTTTCTCGCGGTGCGCGATCCGGCCGCCGCGGTCGAACTACTCGGCGCGCTGCGCGCGGCCAGCGGCGATTGCGTGAGCTCGTTCGAGCTCATCCCTCGCATCGGGATCGAACTGACTACCCGCCACGTTCCGGGCGTGATCGATCCGCTGTCGAGCCAGGCCGCGTGGTACGTGTTGTGCGAGCTGTCGAGCCCGCGCGCCGACGATTCGCTCGCGGACATCCTCGAGAAGTCCCTGGCCGAGGCCGCCGGATCGGGATGGGTGCTCGACGGCAGCATCGCGATGAGCGAACGCGAGCGCGAGGCTTTCTGGCGCCTGCGCGAGACCATTCCCGAAGCGCAGCGCAAGGATGGGGCGAGCGTCAAACACGACATCTCGGTGCCCGTGTCGCGCGTCCCGGAGTTCATCCAACGCGCGGGCGCGTGGGTGGCCGCGAACGTGCCGCAGGGAATGCTGGTCGCGTATGGCCATCTCGGCGACGGCAACCTGCACTTCAACATCAACCAGCGCCACGGCACGCAGGCCGCGGACCTGCTGTCGGCCGAGCCCGCGTTGAAACGCGCGGTCCACGACATCGTGCGCGAGTTCGGCGGCAGCTTCAGCGCCGAACACGGCATCGGCCAACTCAAGGTGGCCGAGCTCGAACGCTACGCGGATCCGGTCGAGCTCGAGCTCATGTGCCGCGTGAAACGAGCCTTCGATCCCAACGGCATCATGAACCCGGGCAAGGTCCTGCGCGGCCTCAGTTAGCGGCCATTTCGATCAGCTCTACGATAGCGCCATCCGGCGCGCGAATCGCGAGCATCTTGTGATCGCCGAACATTGGGGTCGTGAGCCCCACCGGGTTGAAGATCACCGGGATGTTCGCCGCGCGCAGCAGGCGGCGCGCCTCGAGCACGTCGGGAATCGCGAATGTCCAGGCGTGGACGCGGACGCCCTCGGGCAGTTCACCGCTCGTGGGGAAACGTGGCACTTCCACGCCGAGCACGCCGCGGTAGAACTCCTTCACGTCACCGTCCGAAGTCGCGGGGCGCTCGGCGCTCGAATCGACGTTCACGACCCGCGCGTGCGCGGGCACCGCGGCGGTCGCGGTGAATTCCAGCGCCTTCTCCACCACCGTTTCCGGGACGTTCCATAGGAGCGCATGCACGCGGGTGGCGCCCGGATAGTTAGTGGCGAACGCCACCGGCTGGTAGCCCCACTCCTGCAACCGGGCGCCGATGGCGTCGCTGGCGCTCGACAGCGTCACGGACCGCAGGTTCGCCTGGAGGATCGGTGGATCGTCAGTGCGCGCGCAGGCGGCGAGCACGAGCACGCAAAGTAAAACCGCGAATGACCGGCGGACCGGAAGTGTCTGCATGATAGATTGAGTATATGGCGGATCGGGTGGACTGCGTTGTGATCGGCGCGGGCGTGGTGGGACTCGCCACGGCGCGGGCGCTCGCGCTCGCGGGCCGCGAGGTGCTGCTGCTGGAATCCGAAACGCATCCGGGCACGGCCACCTCGGCGCGCAACAGCGGCGTGATCCACGCCGGGCTCTACTACACCCCGGGAAGTTTCAAGGCGCGTTTCTGCGTCGCGGGCAATCGCGCGTTGTACGAGTACTGCAAGGCCCGCGGAATCGAGCACCAGGACTGCGGCAAGCTCATCGTCGCGAACGGCCATGAAGAAGAAGAGGTGCTCCTGCATCTCCTCGAGCGCGCGCACATCAACGACGTCTATGGCGTGCGCATGATCTCGGCCGCCGAGGCACGCAAGATGGAACCCGAGGTGCGCTGCACCGCCGCCCTCCACTGCCCGACCAGCGGCATCGTCGACCAGCACCCGTACATGCTCGCGCTCCAGGGTGACATGGAAAATGCCGGCGGCACGCTGGTGTGCGATTGCCGTGTCGAATCCCTCGCGCGGCTGAATGATGGTTTTCTGCTCAAGACCGGCGGGGCCGCGGCCACGCAGATCGAAGCGCGATTCGTGGTCAACAGCGCGGGCCTCGGCGCGGTGGACCTGCTGTCACGCATCGACGGTTATCCGCGCGAGCGCATCCCGAAGCTGCACTTCGGCCGCGGCAACTACTTCACCGTCGCGCAGCGTTCGCCGTTCAAACATCTCATCTACCCGGTGCCGCACGCAGCCGGGCTCGGCATACATGCCACGCTCGATCTCGGCAAACGCGTGCGCTTCGGGCCGGACGTCGAGTGGATCGATCGCATCGACTATTCGGTGAATGCCGGGCGCGCGCCGCTGTTCTACGCGGCGATCCGCCGCTACTGGCCGAATCTCGCCGACGGCGCGCTCATGCCCGACTACACGGGAATCCGCCCGAAACTGCACGGACCGGGCGAGCCCCAACCGGATTTCCGCATCGAATCTGTCTCCGATCACGGACTGCCGGGTCTCGTGAACCTGCTTGGAATCGAGAGCCCGGGCCTCACATCGGCGCTCGCAATCGGTGATTACGCGGCCTCGTTCGCATAGGGATTCTCTGTCGCCTTTTTCCTGGAGATTTGCTGAAGTCGTGAACATGCGTTCTTTCGTCACTTCGATCCTGCCGGCGCTCGGCGCCGTATTCCTCGTCACCGGCTGCGGCAAGCAGGAAGTTACGCCACCCCCCGCGCCCGCCGCGAGCACCACGCCCACCGAGGGCGCGCCGCGCATCGCCATCGCGCCGGACGGCGTGCACGTGCAGTACCGGGTGTACGGCCGCGGCGAACCCGCGCTGGTGTTCATCCATGGCTGGTCCGGAGACTCTAACTACTGGCGCGAACAGGTGCCGCTGTTCAAGCAGGCGCACACCGTCGTCACCGTGGATCTCGCGGGCCACGGCGGCTCGAGCGCGAGCCGCACGGACTGGTCCATCGCGAGCTTCGGACAGGACGTCGCCACGGCGCTCGGCGCGGTTCCCGCCGGGAAGGTGATCCTGGTCGGTCATTCGATGGGCGGACCGGTGGCGCTCGAGGCCGCGCGACTCATGAAAGGTCGCGTGATCGGCATCATCGGAGTCGATACCTTCAAGACCATCGGCGCCCCGGCGCCCACCCGCGCGCAGGTCGATGCGATCGTGAAGACGTTCGAGGGGGACTTCATCGCGCAGACCCGCACGCTCGTGACCGATCACCTGTTCGCGAGCGGGGGCGACCGCGCGCTGGCGGACAAGGTCGCCTACGACATGTCGCTGTCGCCGCCGCAGGTCGCGGTGCCCGCGCTGCGCGCCGTGCTCGAGTACGACTTCACGGAGTCGCTGAAGGACATCACCGTACCCGTCGTCGTGATCAATTCCGACCTCGGCGAGCCGCTCAACGAGGTACGAATCCGCAAGGTGGTCCCGAAGTTCCGCGCGACGACACTGCCGGGCGCCGGGCATTTCCTGATGATGGAAGATGCCGGGAGATTCAATCCGTTGCTCGAGAAGGAAATCGCGGCGCTCGCCGCGGAGGCTGGATAAGTCATGGAAGCAAGCGGCACGGCCTCACGGCCGGTCAACCAGAATCGAGAAACGCAGGCTCAGCGCGACCTGGAGAACCTGCGCTCGCTCGCGCGGATTTTCGACCAGGCGTTCCGCGTGCCGGGCACGAGCTGGCGCTTCGGCATCGATGCGCTGTTCGGATTCATCCCCGGACTTGGCGACATCGCGGGTGGCATCGTCGCCGTCTACGCGCTGCGCGTCGCGCGCCAGCTCGGCGCGCCCGCGTCGATCCAGCTGCGCATGCTCGGCAACATCGCGATCGACGCGCTCGTCGGCGCCGTGCCCTTCTTCGGCGACCTGTTCGATTTCGCGTTCAAGGCGCAGACACGCAATCTCGCGCTGCTCGAGCAATGGCGCCAATCACCGGCGCACACTGCCCGCCGCAGCAAACTCGCGCTGATCCTGATGCCAGTCGCGATCTTCCTGGTCTTCGCCGCCCTGACCGCGCTCGGCGTATTCCTGCTGGTCCAGCTGTACCAGTGGCTAATGGGGACATTCCCCATTTCATGACCGCTGTTCGCCGGTTTCGGAAACGACTGGCGCGCAGTCGATCGCAAGCCAGCCGATGTCGATGCCGACGCGAGCGGCGCCGAGAGAAGTCCAGCTCGACGCGATGGGTTCTTCCGCCTTGTCGTCCTGAAGGATCAACACCAGCGACTCGCGCCCTTCCGACAACGGCCAGTCGCGGCCATGGAGCTCGAGGCGCAGCTCGCGGCCATCCGGTGTGCGAAAACGCGCTCGGCCGCCGCGATCGTGCAGGTCGAGACTCGCGATCGGTTTGCGCGGGCCTTTCGAACCCGGCGCCATCCACGAGATTCCGCACGAGAACAAGCGGGCCTCATCGAGATCCACATGGGGGAAACCGGCGACTTCCTCGACGAGTTCGTTGTCTTCGACAGTCAGGCGCCGCGTGCGATACCAGAACAGCCCTTCGCCGATGACCACGCGATAGTCGACCCACCGCGGCTCGTCCGCCATGCCTTCCAGGCAGCGCCGGCCACTCGTGCCGCCACGAAAGTGCAGCCCCTCGCGACGCAGGAGAAGGTCGCATCCCGCCATCGACTCCACGTCGTCCGGCGTGAGCTTGGTCGGATTGCTCGCTTTCGCCTTGCGGGTGAACTGCCGCACGCGAATGACGCCCTCGCGCGGCGCTTCGACGGACAACAACACGCGGCGGCGAAGTTCGAGCGGCTCGTCGTACGGATACTCCTCGACGTACAGCACATGCGTTCCCAGCCACGGAAGCTGGATGCGCCGCACGTTGATCTGCACGCGTTGCTGGTCGACGAGCGGCACCAGCGGCGCGGCGTCCGAGCGGCGGGTGATCAGCTCCTCCGACACGTCGTACAGGCCGGACCACAACGTGACCAGCGTGTCGCGATCGTCGGGGGGCGCGTCCGTGGCGGGCGCGGCGCTCGTCGAGAGCGCCGCGATGCTCATCAGGACTGCGAGCGCACGAGCCGTATCAAGCCCTCCTGGGCCGTGCTCGCCACGAGCACTCCCGTCCGGGTGTAAAAGGCGCCGCGGGCGAAGCCGCGCGCCCCGGAGCTCGAGGGACTGTCGAGGCTGTAGAGCAACCAGTCGTCGACGCGCGCCGGCCGGTGGAACCAGATGGCGTGATCGATGCTCGCCATCACGAGGTTGCCGCGCAGGAACGAGGCGCCGTGCGGCATCGTCGAGGTGTCGAGCAGCCAGTAGTCGGAGACGTACGCCAGCAGGCAACGATGCAGCGCCTCGTCGTCCGGTAGTTTGTCGACCGCGCGCATCCAGATCTGCCGCACGGGCGGCACCGTCGCGACCGGCGCGAGCGGGTTGTACGTCTGGACCGGACGGAACTCGAACGGCCGCTCGATCTCGAGCCAGCGCCGCAGCTTCTCCGGCAGCTTCGCGAGTTCTTCCTGCGAGGGTTTGTGCAGGGGCTGCAGATCCTCGGGCGGAGGAACCTGCGGTCCCTCCGCCTGGTATTCGAGCCCCTTCTCCTCCTCCTGGAAGGAGGCCGAGCAGATGAAGATCTGCTCGCCGTCCTGCACCGCCACCACGCGCCGCGCGGAGAAGCTGCCGCCGTCGCGGCTGCGATCCACGCTGTAGACGATGGGCTTGGTGAAATCGCCGCGGCGCAGGAAATACGCGTGCAGCGAATGCACCTTGCGGCCGTCCTCGATCGTCGCGTACGCGGCCTTGAGCGCCTGCCCGAGCACCTGCCCGCCGAACACCTGGGCGCTGCCCGTGTCGCGGCTCTGGCCGCGAAACAGGTTCACCTCGAGGCGTTCGAGGTCGAACTGGTGCTGCAGGTCCGCGAGGCGACGATCCACGTTGGGGCGCGGGCCGTCAGCCAATCTTGAACGCGCCCTTCATGAGCGCCGAGTGGCCGGGGAACGTGCAGACGAACGAGTAGTTCTCGCCCTTCTTGAGCGCCGACATCGGGAATTTCACCGACGTGGTCTGACCACCGCCGATGATCTTGGTGTGCGCGATGACGCGTGCGTCACCTTTCTTGATGTGATCGTTGGCGAATCCCGCGCCGATGCCGTCACTCGCGACACCGGCGAGGTCCGAGGTCTTCACCAGCGCCCAGTTGTGACCCATCGCCGCCGCCGGCAGCTTGCCTGTGTGCTTGAGCGTGACCTCGACCTCGGTGCAGTCAGCCGCCACCGTGATCTCCTTCTTGTCGAACTGCATCTGGTCGTTGCCGGCGATGTCGACCTTGCAGACCTTGTCGGCGCCGAAGGCGCTTGCCGAGACTGCGAACAGGGAAACGAGGGCCAAAGTACGGAAAGATTTCATGAGTGTCTCCGTTGTAGTTAGTGCGGGACGCCGAGGCGCTTCTGCATCACCGGACTGGTCGTGGTGTATTGCAGGAACTGCTTCTTGGCGGGGTACAGATGATGCTGGATCGCGAACGCGGCAAGGGCCGCCTCGTGGAAGCCGGACAGAATCAGCTTTTTCTTACCGGGATAGGTGTTGATGTCTCCCACCGCGAAGATCCCGGGAATGCTGGTCTGGAATTTTTCAGTGTCGACCTTGAGCGCCTTTTTCTCGAGCTCCATGCCCCACTCGGCGATGGGCCCGAGCTTCGGGTGCAGGCCGAAGAACGCGAACACGTGATCGGCCTCGACGGCGTGCATCGTGCCGTCGCCGCCCTTCACGTTCATGCCGGTCAATACGTTCGCCTCGTTCACGACGAGGGACTCTGCCAGACCTTCGATGTAACGGACCTGACCTGCGTCAGCCAGCGCGCGCATCTTCGCGACGGACGCGGGCGCGGCCTTGAACTCCGGCCGCCGGTGTACGTGCGTGATCGCGGACGCCTTGCCGACGAAGTCGATGACCCAGTCGAGCGCCGAATCGCCGCCGCCGAAGATCGCGAGCTTCTTGCCGTGGTACTGCGCCGCATCGCGCACGCGGTAATGGATCTGCCTGCCTTCGAACGCTTCCGCGCCGGGCACACCGATGCGCCGCGGCTGGAACGAGCCCACGCCGCCGGCGATGACCACCGCGCCCGCGTCGAAGCGCGTGCCGAGCGCGGTCTCGACGTCGAAGCGCCCATCCTCGCGCTTGCGCAGCGCCGTGACTTCCTGGCCGAGGTGCAGCGGCGCATTGAACGGCGCGATCTGCTGCATGAGCCGGTCGATGAGTTCCTGCGCGCCACAGGTCGGCAGCGCCGGGATGTCGTAGATCGGCTTGTCCGGATAGAGCTCGGTGCACTGACCGCCGGGCGCCCCAAGTGAATCAACCAGGTGGCAGCTGATCCCGAGCAGGCCCAGTTCGAACACCTGGAACAGTCCACAGGGACCGGCGCCGATGATCACGACTTCGGTGACGATCGGCGGCTTCGGGGCGATATCGGACAAACCTTGATCCTTGAGGGGGTTACAGCAATTTTGGGGGGCCGAATTGTAACCCAGCCTGAACGGCCTCCCCCACCCCCCGAATCAGATAGTTACGTGGCTATTGAGG
>JAEZCR010000066.1 GCA_023433465.1 Pseudomonadota bacterium
CGTCAGGCGCGCGTGAACGACAATCCCCACTTTTTACACCGGCACCACTATCCCCACCCCTCAACCTTCGAGGCCGTGGATGCCGCACTCGCGTTTCAAGCCGGCGAAGCGCAGTTCTTCGGCGGACTCGACTTCGTGCAGCGCCTTGGTCGAATGCCAGTCGCCGATCGAAACGTAACCCTTGTCCCAGAGCGGGTGGTACGGCAGGCCGTGTGCCTTCAGGTAGAGGTACACGTCGCGATCGGACCAGTCGAAAATCGGGTGAACCTTGAAGCGGCCGTCGCGCACTTCGAGCGGGTTCAGTTTGGCGCGGCTCTCGCCCTGACTGCGGCGCAGGCCGGCGAACCAGGTCTTGATGCCGAGGGTCACCAGCGAGCGGCGCATCGGCTCGACCTTGCGCAGCTCGAGATACTGATCCAGACCTTCGCGGCCCTTCTCCCAGAGCTTGCCGTGCTGCGTTTCGAACTGCTCGACCGACTGCGGGCTCGAGAACGTCTGGATGTTCAGCGAGAGTTGTTTGCGGAGCTGTTCGATGAACTGGTAGGTCTCGGGGAACAGATAACCCGTGTCGATGAGTATCACGGGAATCCGCGGCGAGAGCTGCGAGACGAGATGCAGCGAAACCGCCGCCTGCGCGCCAAAGCTCGAAGACAACGCGTGCGGGCCCGGCAGATTATCGAGGGCCCAGCGCGTGCGCGTCGTGGCATCGACGGAAGCGAGCCAGTCGTTGATGCGCTTCGCCGTATCGACGTCCGCGACGAATTCGGCCGCGGACATCTCGAGGCGCGGCTCGTCGCCAGACCCGTTCGCCACGGGTGCAACCTTCGCGCGTCCGATCGCGGCCGACTCGCTCATGCATGCTTCTCCGGCGAGAGCACATTCAATCGCCACAGGAAATCGCCGAAGCGTTCGTCGGTGTACCGCTCAACGGCATAACGACCGATGAGCTCGTCGAGCGCCTTCACGATCGAGGCCTCGTCGATGTTGTCGCGATAGATCACGTTGAGTCGCTGGCCCACCGCGTCCGCGCCGAGGCGCAGCGTGTAACGCCCGGGGGCACGACCGATCAGCGCGATCTCGGCAAGATATGGACGCGCGCAACCGTTCGGGCACCCGGTGATGCGCACGGTGAGCGGAATATCCTTCAGCCCATGCTTCGCGAGCAGCTCATCGACGCGGTCGATGAAAGTGGGCAGATAACGCTCGGCCTCCGCCATCGCGAGGCCGCAGGTCGGCAGCGCCACGCACGCGAGCGCGTCGCGCCGCACGGGCGATGTGAACAGCGACTTGCCGAGCCCGTAGTCCGCGACCAGGCGGTCGATGTTCATGCACTCGCTGGCCGGAACGTTCGCGATGATGAGATTCTGGTTCGCGGTGAGCCGGAAATCGCCCTGGTGAATCCCGGCGATCTTCTCGAGGCCGGTCAGGAACGGTGCGCCCGGCCGGTCCGTCACACGGCCCGACTCGATACGCAGCGTGAGATGCCAGCGGCCATCGTGCCCGCGCAGCCAGCCGAAGCGGTCGCCTTGAGTCGTGAACTTGAACGGACGCGGCGGCGGTAGTTCGTAGCCGAGCCGCCTGAAGAGCTCGGTCTTGAACCAGTGAACGCCGCGATCGTCGATCGTGTACTTGAGGCGCGCGTGTTTGCGATCCGACCGATCGCCGAAGTCGCGCTGGATCATGACGACCGTCTCCGCGACCTCGAGCGCCTGGTCGGGCGTCAGGAAGCCGATCACGTCCGCGACGCGCGGATAGGTGTTCGGCTCGCCGTGCGACGCACCGAGTCCGCCGCCGACCGTCAGGTTGAAGCCGAGCAGCTTGCCCTCTTCCAGCCCTTCCGTATCCAGGATGGCTATGAAGCCCAGGTCCTGCGAGAACACGTCGACGTCGTTGTGCGGCGGTACGACGACGGCCGTCTTGAACTTTCGAGGTAGATAGAGCTGCCCGAGGATCGGCTCTTCTTCCGCCGGGCCGTCGAGCTTCTCGCCGTCGAGCCAGATTTCCTGGTACGCGCGCGTCTTCGGCAGCAGGTGCTCGGAGAGCTTCTTGGCCCAGTCGTACACCTCGGCGTGCACCTTCGACTCGACCGGGTTGGCGCTCGCCATGACGTTACGGTTCACGTCGCCGCATGCGGATCGCGAATCGATCAGTGCGGCGTTCATGCCCTGCATGGTCTTCTTCAGATCCTTCTTGATGACGCCGTGGAGCTGGAACGCCTGGCGGGTAGTCAGGCGCAGCGATCCGGTGCCGTACTCGCGCGCGAGGTGGCTCAGCGCGAGCCACTGCTTCGGCGTGCAGATGCCGCCCGGCAGGCGCGTGCGAATCATGAAGCTGTACGCAGGCTCGAGTTTCTGGTGCTCGCGTTCCGCGCGCATGTCGCGGTCGTCCTGCATGTAGCTGCCATGGAACTTGATCAGCTGCGTGTCCGACTCGCGGATCGCACCGGTCAGCGGATCGTGCAGGCTTTCGACCAGCGTGCCGCGCAGGCCGCGCGACGCCTTCTTGATGACTTCGACCGCGGACGGCGGGCCCTTGGCGGCCTCTTTCGAAATGGTCACGGCGGGAGGATCGAGAACTTCAGTAGACATCGCGCAGATACCGTCCGTCGGCGGTGAGATCGGCCACCCAGGCCTGGGCATCGTCGGCGTCGAGGTTGCCGTGCGTGCGCACGACATCGAGCAACGCCGCGTTCACGTCGGGCGCCATCGCCGACGCGTCGCCGCATACATAGAAATACGCACCGTTCGCGAGCCAGGCGAAGATTTCCTTGCCGGCCTCGCGGATGCGGTGTTGCACGTAGATCTTCTCGGCCTGGTCGCGCGAGAAGGCCACGTCCACCCGATGCAGCGCCTTGCGCTTCAGCGCCTGCTGCCACTCGAGTTGATACAGGAAGTCGTGGTAGAGCGAACGACCGCCGTAGAACAGCCAGTTGCGGCCCGTCGCACCCGTCGCCTCGCGCTCCTGCACGAAGCCGCGGAACGGCGCTACGCCGGTGCCCGGCCCCACCATGATGATGTCGCGCGAGCCGTCGACCGGCACGCGGAAGCGGTCGTTACGCTCGATCCAGACACTGACGTTCACATCCGTCGGCGTGTTCACGACGAACGAGGACGCCGCGCCCGCGAGTAGTTTGCGGTCCGTGTCGCTGCCGACGACGGCCACCGTGAGGTGCGCCTCGTCGCCCACCGCCGCAGGGCTCGACGCGATCGAATACACGCGCCCCGTCACGGGGCGCAGAGCGGCGACCAGCGACTCGGGCGTCCACTCGGCCGGGTACTTCGCGAGCACGTCGGCGACCTGCGAGGTTGCGGTGAGCTTCGCGAGCGCCTGCGGATTGCGCGGATCGAGCAGGTCGGACAGGTCCGCCTTGCTGCGCTCGGCCACGGCGGTCAGCAGAGGACGCGCGATGCGCGTGAGCTCGCGCTCGTGGCGCAGCCACTCCAGTAACGTGTGCGTCTTGCCCTCGTGTGACACGGCGGCGCCGGCGTCGAGCTTCGTCGCCTTCAACACCGCATCGATCGCCGATTCCGGATTGCGGTGAACGACGCCGAGCGCGTCGCCGGGTTTATAGAGGTTTCCGAGACCGGGGAACGCGAGCTCGACGTGCCGCACCTCACGCAGCGCCTTGCGGCCCACGATGCGCTGGTTCGCCAGCACTTCGGCCACCGCGGGATTCGCGCGCGTCAGCTCGACCGCGGGCGCCACGGCGGCCGCGGTGGGCATCGGCGTCACGACGCCAGCCGCCGGCTTGAACTTGTCCGCGATCTCACGCACGCGTGCGAGCGCATCGTCGGCCCAGGTCTTCGCGAGCTTCTCGAAGTCCACGTCGCAGTCGACGCGCGGCAGCAGCCGCTTCGCGCCGAGCTTCGCGAGACGCTCGTCGATCACGCGGCCCGCTTCGCAGAACTTCGGGTAGCTCGAGTCACCGAGCGCGAGCACCGAATACTGCAGCTCGGGCAGCTGCGGCGCACGCTTCGTGCCGAGGAATTCGTACAGGCCACGCGCCTCGTCCGGCGGATCGCCGTCGCCATGCGTGCTGATGACGACGTAGAGCAGCTTCTCCTTCGCGATCTCGCGCGGCTGGTAGTCGCCGGCCTTGATCATGCGCGCCTGCACGCCGAGCGCCTGCACGGCGGCCAGCAGCTTCTCGCAGATCTTGCGGCCGTTGCCGGTGTGCGAGGCCGAGACGATGGTGAGCGTCGGCGTGACCACAGCGGCGGCGGCCGGCGCGGGCGCTTGCGCGGCGCTCGCGCCATGCACCGGGAACGGCGCGATCTGCGGCTGCGGCGCGCGCGCGGCATGGCCGCCCAGCAGGTTCTCCTGGAACTGCGGAATGCCACTCGGCGTCGCGGCGGCGGCGCCCGCGAAGTAGCCGGACAGCCACAACAACTGTTCGCGGTTCAACTCGGTCGCGAGCTGCGTGAGCAGCTGACGGCGATCGTCCGGAATCGGAAAATTGCCCTGAAGGATCACGGCACTGTTACTCACTTGTTCGTCCTCACAGCCCCGGATCGCTCTGGTGCAGGAAACCCTTGTTCTCGAGATATTGCAGGATCGTCTCGACCGCTGCCGGCATCTCGATCTTCGAAGTATCGATCGCGAGTTGCGGCGCGATCGGAGGTTCGTAGGGCGAATCGATGCCGGTGAACTCGCGGATCTCGCCGGCGCGCGCCTTCTGGTACAGCCCCTTCGGGTCGCGGCGCTCGCACTCCTCGAGCGACGTGGATAGATAGATCTCGATGAAATTCGCGTCGCCGATACGCTCGCGGATCCGGTCGCGATCCGCGCGGATCGGCGAGATGAACGCGGTGATCACGATCAGGCCCGCGTCGACGAACAGCGCCGATACCTCGCCGATGCGGCGGATGTTCTCCGCGCGGCCGGCCTCGGAGAAGTCGAGATCCTTGTTGAGCCCGTGGCGCACGTTGTCGCCGTCGAGCAGATAGGAGTGGTGGCCGCGCCGAACCAGCGCCTGTTCCAGCGCGTTCGCGAGCGTCGATTTGCCCGATCCCGACAGACCCGTGAACCACACCACCGCGGGCTTCTGGCTCTTCTGGTTCGCACGGATGGCCGCGGTGACGCGCGTCGGCTGCCACACGATGTCCGTGTTGGCGCGCGCGCCCTGGGTGCTCGGCGCGATGACCATGCCCGCGCCGACCGTGCCGAAGTGCAACAGGTCGACGATGATGAACGAGCCCGTGGCGCGCGACAGCTTGTAGTCGTCGATCGCCACCGGCTCCTCGAGCGCGATGCGCACGCGCGCGAGCCCGTTGAGGTCGAGCGCCTCGGCCTCGCGGGTGGATAGATCGTTGACGTCGATGCGGTGCTGGATCGAATCGACCAGGCCCTTCACGTAACGCGAGCCGATCTTGAATTCGTAGCGCTTGCCCGGCAGCAGCGGCGCCTCGCCCATCCAGATGAGGTGAGCGTCGAAGGTGCGCGCGAGCGCCGGACGATGGTCCGGATGAACCAGCACGTCACCGCGCGACAGGTCGATCTCATCCTCGAGCACGATGGTCACGGCTTGCGCCGCGCCGGCGCGCTCGAGCGGGCCGTCGGCCGTGGTGATCTCGCGCACCGTGCTCGACTTGCGCGACGGCAGCGCGAGCACGCTGTCGCCGACCGCGATCTCGCCACTCGCGATGGTGCCCGCGTAACCGCGGAAGTTCGCATCCGGCCGGCTCACGAACTGGATCGGAAAGCGCAGCTCCTTGAAGCCGCTGCTGACCACCTCGATGCCTTCGAGCGCGTCGAGCAGCGTGCGGCCCGTGTACCAGGGCGTCTCGTTCGTGCCCCTGGCTGCCACGTTCACGCCCTGCAGCGCGCTCACCGGGATCACTTCGACATTCGACACGCCCAGCTTGTGCGCATACGCGACGAACTCGCCCGCGATGGCCTCGAACTTCGCCTTGTCATAGCCGATGCGGTCCATCTTGTTGACCGCGAGGATGATGTTCTGCACGCCGAGCAGCGCGACGATGTGCGCGTGGCGGCGCGTCTGCACGCGGATGCCCTTCTCCGCGTCGACCAGCACCACGGCGGCCTCGGCGGTGGACGCACCGGTCGCCATGTTGCGCGTGTACTGCTCGTGGCCCGGGCAATCCGCGACGATGAACTTGCGCTTCGGCGTGGAGAAATAACGATACGCGACGTCGATCGTGATGCCCTGCTCGCGCTCGGCCTGCAGGCCGTCGACCAACAAGGCGAGGTCGGGCACCTCGCCCGTCGTGCCCCAGCGCTTGCTGTCGTTCGCGACCGCGTTCAACTGGTCGTCGAATACCTGGCGCGTGTCGTGCAGCAGGCGGCCGATCAACGTGCTCTTGCCGTCGTCGACCGAGCCGCAGGTGATGAAGCGCAGCAGGTCGATCTCGCGCTGCTGCGCGAGGAATTCTTCCAGGGTTGTGGGACGAGCACTCGGAGGCTGAGTGGGCGGCAAGTTCTTCTTCCCGGTCAAGGTAGTCAGGGCGGCGGACATTTCAGAAATATCCTTCGCGCTTGCGGTTCTCCATCGCGGCCGCGGATTCGGCGTCGATGGCGCGGCTCTGCCGCTCGGAGGTCGTGGTACGGAGCATTTCTTCGATGATCGCGGGTACCGTGGCGGCCTCCGAAGCCTGCGCGCCCGTCAGTGGATAGCAGCCGAGCGAGCGGAAACGCACGGTCTCGAGGCGCGGCTTCTCACCCGGATTCAGCGGCAGACGATCGTCGTCCACCATGATCTTGAGCCCGTCGCGATCGACGATCGGACGCGGCTTCGCGAAATACAGCGGCACCACCGGGATGTTCTCGCTGTGGATGTACGTCCAGATGTCGACCTCGGTCCAGTTCGACAGCGGGAACACGCGGATGCTGTCGCCCTTGCGCAGGCGGCCGTTGTAGAGGTTCCAGAGCTCGGGGCGCTGGTTCTTCGGATCCCAGCGATGCTGCGCGTCGCGGAAGCTGAACACGCGCTCCTTCGCGCGCGACTTCTCTTCGTCGCGGCGCGCGCCGCCGATGGCCGCGTCCGCGCCATACTTGTCGAGGGCGGCCTTGAGCGCCTCGGTCTTCATGATGTCCGTGTAGCGGCCACCGTGCGTGAACGGCGTGACGCCCGCGGCCTTGCCGGCCTGGTTCGTGTAGACGATGAGCTCGGCGTTGAGACGCTTCGCGGTCTCGTCGCGGAACGAGATCATTTCCTTGAACTTCCAGCCCGTGTCGATGTGCAGCAACGGAAATGGGATGCGGCCCGGGAAGAACGCCTTGCGCGCCAGGTGCAGCAGGACCGAAGAGTCCTTGCCGATCGAATACATGAGCAGCGGGCGGGCGAACTCGGCCGCGACCTCGCGCATGATGTGGATGCTCTCGGCTTCGAGCCGGGCCAGGTGGGTCAGCTTGGCCACGGCGGCACGACGGCCTCCCCCGACGGGTTTGAGAGTCGTAACTGCTTGTTTTTGGGCGTGCATCGAGACCTTTCCGGGCAGCGTAAAAGGCCGGCACAAGGCCGGCTGATACAAAGTGCGGGGGACTGTACTGAGGGCAACCCTCCGCCCGGAAAGCACTTTTGGTTATGCAGGAATAACACCGGGGTTACAGAAGGGGGCAGCGCCCGTTTCCTGGCATTGGAGTGGGGTAAGTCGATGAAGCGGGCTGGGTGGACCCTACCTGGGTGAGGTCTGACCCCTTTTGCTGGGGGACGGGGGCTGCCCCCTTTCGAAGTCTTCTCGGGTCAGCGCCCGGTTGATCCCGAATGCCGCCTTCGCGCCCTCCGCGGCGGCCACGATCGAAAGCTGCACGTCCCGGATGATGTTCCCCGCCACGTAGACGCCCGGGACGCTGGTGGCCTCGTAGTCCCCGCACAGGACTCCGCCATCCCGGCCGAACTTGCAGCCCAGGGATTGCGCCAGCTTCGACTGGTTGTGCGAAGGCGTATCGAAGAACAGGGCATCGCGAGCCACGCGCTGGCCGTCCCGGAGCACCACGGCGGAAAGCTTCCCGCGGGCGCCTTCGAGGCTTGCGACCCGGGTCTCGACGAGTCTTATGTCATTGCGCTCGAGCTGCCGGCGCATGTCGGGCGAGTAACCAGAACGGCCATCCGTGAACACCATGATGTCGCTCGCCCACGGCGTGATCGCGCGCGCCATTTCGAATCCGCGCTGGCGCTTGCCGTACACCGCGATCCGCCGGTCGCGCGTTTCCCAGCCGTCGCAGTAAGGACACTGAAAGACGCTGTGGCCGAACAGCTCGTCGATCCCGGGAATCCTCGGGACGATGTCGAACAGTCCCGTGGCGATGAGTAGTTTGCGGGTGCGCACCGACGCCCGGCCCGCGAGCTGCACGTGGAAGAGAGATCCGCTGCGCCGCGCCGCCGTCACCTCATGGGGCGCGAAAGTCACTCCCGGATACTTCAGGACCTGGTCGCGCGAGATATCCCGGAATCTCGATGGGGAGACCGGGTCGCGCGACAGGAACGCGTGCATCTCCTTCGCCGCCCAGCTGCGCGGCGTCCCCGTGTCACAGAGCAGAACGCGCCGGCGCGCGCGGCCGAGCACCAGCGCCGCGGACAATCCCGCGGGACCGGCGCCGGCGATTACGACGTCCCAATTGCTGCCTGAAGTCGCTTGCGGCCTGCGCATCGCCGTGAAGCTGCACGCCTCATGTGTTCGTTCGAATCGGCATGGGACGACTCTCGCCGTGGGAATGCCTCACCACCCGTGATAAAAGATGCCCATGGCAAAGAAGAAATCACGCGATATCGAGAAGGACTACCCCAAGGCACGCTTCGTCGAGAAGCTGCGGCGGCTTGCGGACGCGATCGAGAACGGCAAGCGCTTCACGATCAGCATCGGGGGTGAGCGCATCCACGTTCCGGCGCGCGCGCAGTACAACCTCGAGCACGAGCGCGCGGCTTCGGAGGAAGAGGTCGAATTCCAGATCAAGTGGAATCCGCAGGAAGGCGTGAAGAAGTAGCAGCGAACTCTTCGGCTATCGGCGCGCGTATTCGAATTTTTCCTCGGTCACCTTGCCGTCCTCGTGTTCGATGGCGAGGTAGACGGTGAGCGCGTCGCCCTTGGGATGAAACGACATCCCTTCGAAATGCATGGCGTCCTTGTCCTTGCCCACCAGCGCGAATTCGCGCACCTCGTCCTTCTCCTCCCATCCCTTGAGGTCGGCATGGAAATGCTTGAGGCGCATGACGAGGCTGCCGTCTTTCTCGACCACGGTCATGAGCTCGTAGAAGACCGGCTTTCCGTCCTTCACGAGCCGGTACCAGCCGACCATCGCGCCGCCGTCGGGAGATGACCACTGCTCTTCCGTCCTGCCTCCGAACGCGGCGCCGACCCAGCGACCTTCGAGCCACTTCATGTCGGCCAGCGCGGCGCGCGGCGGCGCAACCGAACTACTGCGCTTGAAAGTGTGTTCCGTCTGTCGCTCCTGTGCCTGCGCGAGACCGCCGGATACGAGCAACATCGCACACAGCGTCAGCGGCGCACGGATTGCCATGGTCGGATCCCTCAATCGTAACGGGGTAGTTCGAGCGCGGAAATGAGCTTCTCGCGCGCAGCCGGCGTCGGCGCGGAAAGGATGCGGTCGACGCGCTCGCGCGTCAGGTGCGGCGCGAGCAGATGGATGAAGTCGTATGTGAACCCGCGCAGCAACGCGCCGGACCGGAAGCCGAGCCAGGTCACGTGCTGCGGGAAGAGATGCCCCGCCTCGACGACGGCGAGGTCCTTCTCGTCGTCCGGCTCGATCGCCATGCTCGCGACGACGCCGACACCAAGGCCGAGTCGCACGTAGGTCTTGATGACGTCCGCGTCGCGCGCCGTGAGCGAGACATTGGGCTCGAGCCCCGCGCGCGCGAACTGCTGGTGCAGGGACGAGGGACCCGTGAAGCTGAACACGTACGTCACCAGCGGATATTCGGCGAGCTGCTGCAGCGTCGGCTTCGTCTCCTTCGCCAGCGGATGATCCTTCGGCACGATGATCTGCCGGTGCCAGGAATAGATAGGCAGCAGCACGAAGTCGGGGAACTTGTCCTGGCTCCCCGTGTTGATCGCGAAATCGATGCGGTCGAGGCTGGCCATCTCGGCGATCTGGTCCGAGGTGCCCTGATGCAGGTGGAGCTGCACGTCGGGATACTTCTGGCGGAAATCGCGTATGACGCGCGGAAGTACGTAGCGAGCCTGCGTATGCGTGGTGCCGATGGAAAGCGAGCCGCGATCGGCTTGCTTGAGATCCTTCGCGAGGGACTTGAGCGCCTGCGCCTCGCGCAACATGCGCAGCGCGCGCGCCGCCACTTCCTCGCCCGCCGGCGTCAGGCGCTTGAGCGCGCGGCCGTCACGCACGAACAAGGTCAGACCCAGCTCCTCTTCGAGGAGCCGGATCTGCTTGCTGACGCCCGGCTGCGAGGTGTGCAGCGCCTGGGCGGCAGTGGTGACGTTGAGGCCGTTCTGGACGACGGCCGCGAGATATCGGAGTTGCTGCAGCTTCAAAGGTAACCCCCGGGCCGCAGCATACCCCGTTTGTTAGTTGAGCTTCAGCTGGACGTCGACGCCGGCCGGCAGCTCGAGCTTCATCAGCGCGTCGACCGTCTTATCGGTCGGGTTGATGATGTCCATGATGCGCTTGTGCGTGC
>JAEZCR010000069.1 GCA_023433465.1 Pseudomonadota bacterium
GCACCGCTATCCCCAGGTGCGTCAGTCGCGCGAGGCGATCAGGAGACGCAGCACGTACCAGAACATCAGCACGATCGAGGAGAACAGCGCCAGCGCGGCGCCCACGTAACGGTCCTCCGGATAGTGATGAAGGATGTTCGAGGTGTCGTAGAGCACCGCCGCGCCGGCGAAGCCGATCATCGCGACGGAGAACCACGTGCCGAGCTGGAATCCGAACAGCACCGAGCCGGCGATCGCGACGAGCGCCAGGATGCCGATCCACATCAGGATGCCGCGCATGAACGAGAAGTCCTTGCGCGTGATGAACGCGACCGCCGTGAGTCCGAGCACACCGAACGCGGTGATGAACACGGCACTCTCGACGATGCCGGCCTGCAGGCTCACCGCGATCAGCAGCAGCGGCGCGAAGATGACGGCCTGTGCTACGACGAAGGCGACGAGCGCGAGGTACTGCAGTGGTTTGGACTCGAGATTGTGCGCGACGTGGGTCGCGATCCACCCCACGAGCATCAGCGCGCCGATGATCACGAGCCAGTTGAAGCTCAGGATCCACTGGGACAGCGGAACCACGCGCCCGGTGCTGAACAGCCACATCTCGATGGCCGTGAACAGCAGGATCGCGGCGGCGACGTGGCTGTACGTGCGGGTGATGAATCTCGAACGGGCCTCGGTGGTGAGCGCCGATACGGGTGTCAGGCTGGGCAGTGTCTGCTCTTGCATGGGTGCTCCACGGGTTCTGGTTTGGCGGGACCGGCGCCGATACTAACAATTGTCCAGATCAATAGAGAGGCAGGCCCGCTTCGCAGGCTGTATCCCCCGGATCCTGGCGGTCGAACCGCCAATTTCTTCATCAGAACCCGATACCTGCGACGACAACGGGCATAAGCGAGCCCGGATCGGTTCCAGAGCGCCGCGCAGGCTCGTAGTCGACGGCGGCATCGACGGCCGGCATGCGGGGCCCCGCACGGGGTCAAGTTCTGCATTGGTCCCATGGATTTGACGCACGGCCGTCGCGAAGATCGGCGCGCATTGATGACATCGCGAATCACGACATCACGAAGCCACCCCCGATGTCTCGCACGAAACGCTCGTCGATTTACCTCGCGCTGCTGTTCGTCGCGGTGGCGCGGATCGGCCAGGTCCACGCCCAGGACCTGCCGGCGGTCGAAGCCGTCCCGCCCCAGCGCGGGCAGCTTCTGGAACATCCCGCCGGCCTCGGCGTGTACTCGCCCTCGGATCTCATCGCGAAACTCACGAGCGGCGAACTCACGCAATGGCTGATCCGGCGCACGTTCACGCCCCGGTGCAGCGTCGCGATTCACCAGCTTCGCTACGGTACCGTAGGTGCGCGCGGCGAACCGGCCACGGCTTCGGGCGCACTGATGCTGCCGGTCGGCGGCGACGGCGCATGCCAGGGACCGCGCCCGATCGCCCTGTACGCGCATGGCAAGCGCAACCTGCGCACCTTCAACATCGCCGATCTGGGTGGTGAGACCAACTACGAGGGTGTGATCCTCGCCCTGGCGCTGGCCGGCGACGGATACATCGTCGTCGCGCCTAACTACGCCGGATACGACGCGTCCACGCTCGACTACCACGCCTTCCTGCACGGCGACCAGCAGTCCGCCGACATGATCGACGCGTTGACCGCGGCGCGCGCCGCGCTGCCGGCCCTCGGCGCTCTCGACAACCTGAAACTCTTCGTCACCGGCTATTCACAAGGCGGATACGTCGCGCTCGCGACACAGCGCGCGCTCGAAGCCGCGGGCATTCCCGTGACGGCCTCGGCGCCGATGTCCGGCCCGTACACGCTCTCGGCATTCGCGGACCAGGTATTCATGGGCCAGGTGGGACGCGGGGCAGTCGAGGGATTCATCATGCTTGCCGCGAGCTACCAGCGCGCGTACGGAGATCTGCACGCCGCATCGACCGACATCTTCGAAGCGAGATACGCGGCGGCCGGATCGCTGCTCCCGGGAATCACCGGCACCGGCACGCTCGTCGCGGAAGGCCGGATGCCCGCGACCGCCATCTTCAGCAGCACGCCACCCGCGCCGGAGTTCGCCGCGTTCACGCCCGCCGTGACCGCGGATCGGTACGCCGAAGTATTCGCCGAGGGTTTCGGCGCCGATCACCTGATCAGCAATACGTATCGCCTGGGCTACCTTCAGGACGCGCTTGCGAATCCCGACGGCGGTTACCCGAACACGACGACGGGATTGCCGCCCGCGAATCCCGCGCACCCTCTGCGCGTCGCGCTCAGGAACAACGATCTGCGCAACTTCGCGCCGGTCGCGCCGGTCCTGCTGTGCGGTGGTGACGAGGACCCGGTCGTCTTCTTCCTGAATACGGAGCTCATCGCGGGCTACTGGGCCGCCAACGCACCCGGCAGTCACGTGACGCTGCTGAACATCGATGCGCCGCCAGGGCACGATGGACCCTACAAGCGCCTGCGCAAGCGCTTCGCGGAAACGAAGAGCCTTTTCAAGTTGATCGAAGGTCGCGCCGCCGTACGCAAGGAATATCACGACGTGCTCGTGCCGGCGTTCTGCCTGCAGGCGACGCGGGATTTCTTCGGCGACTTCTGAGTGGGTTCCTACTCGCCCACCGACCGGCGCGGGTGTATATCTGCACCATGAAGCCACGCATCCTCGTTCCACTGTTCGCGATCGCGTTCCTGACCGCCTGCGGCGTCAACCCCGTCACCGGAAAGAAGGAAATCCAGTTCATCTCGGAATCCCAGGAGCTGCAGCTCGGCGAGCAGAATTACGCCCCGGCGCGCCAGGGCGAGGGCGGCGATCTCACCTTGCTGCCGGAGCTGACTACCTACGTCAACAGTGTCGGCCAGAAGCTCGCCGCGGTCGCGGATCGCAAGCTGCCGTACGAGTTCGTCGTGCTCAACAACTCCGTACCCAACGCGTGGGCGCTGCCCGGCGGCAAGATTGCGATCAACCGGGGACTGCTCACCGAACTGCGGAACGAAGCCGAGCTCGCCGCGGTGCTCGGCCACGAGATCGTGCACGCCGCCGCGCGGCACGGCGCCAAGGCGCAGGAGCGCGGCACGCTGATGCAGGTCGGCATGGCGGCCGCGCAGATCGGCGCGGCGGTGGGCGGCGTCGATGCCAACATCGCGAACCTCGCGCTCGGCGGTGCAAGCGTCGGCCTGCAGATGGTCCAGATGAAGTACGGCCGAGATCACGAGCTCGAGAGCGACGAATACGGCATGAAGTACATGAAACTCGCGGGCTACGACCCGACGGGCGCGGTGACGCTCCAGGAGACTTTCGTGCGCCTGTCGCAGGCCGGCGGGGCGACGCAACAGAACTGGCTCGAAGGATTGTTCGCGTCGCATCCGCCATCGCAGGAGCGCGTCGACCGGAACAAGGTGACCGCGGACAAGCTCGGCCGGGGCGGCGAGCTCGGTGCCCAGTCGTTCGCGGCGGCGACACAGAAACTGCGGCAGATGAAGCCCGCCTACGACAAGGCCGACCAGGCGCTGGCCGCGGCGCAGAAGAAGGACTACGCGGCCGCGAAGTCGCTGGCGAGCGAAGCCGTCAAGGCCATTCCGAACGAGGGCAGTTTCCAGATCCTGCTGGGGCAGATCGCGCTCGCCGAGAAGCAGCCCAAGGTCGCGGCGACTCACTACGACAAGGCGATGCAGCTCAGCCCGAACTACTTCGCGTCGTACCTCGGCGCGGGTGTCGCGCAACTTCAGCTCAACGACAGGCAGAAGGCCGAGCAGTACCTCACGCGAAGCGCCCAGCTCCTGCCGACGGCGCCGGCGGCTTACTACCTCGGCAACATCGCGCGCGACCGCGGCGACACCGCGGCGGCGCGCAAGTACTACGAGGCGGCGGCGAGCTCGCAGAGCTCGATCGGCCAGGCCGCGGCGGTCGAGTTCACGAAAATGGACCTGCCGCAGAATCCCGGCAACTACGTCGCGGCCGGCGGGCAGTACGACGCGCAAGGCCGCCTGCTCGTCGTCGTGCAGAACCGAGCGAAGGTGCCGCTCAGTGCGATCCAGGTGACGCCGGTGCTCATCGACGCCGCCGGGCGCGTCGTGCAGCAGGGCAACCCGGTGGTCATCCAGTCCGTCGTCAAGCCCGGCGAACAGGCGGCTGCCGCGAGCGGAATCGCGAACTTGACGCCCGAGCAGCAGCAGGCGCTGCGCTTCCGGATCGACGGCGCCAGAGTCGCGGAGTGACCGCGGCGCACCAAGCCGTAAGCAAACCGGAAGCAAAGGGTGGGAGTTCGCCGCTGGATTGCGGCGGCGCCTTCGTCAAATACTGATCGCGAACATGGGAGACCTCCGCGTATACAGGCGGGGCAATCGGGTCGTCATCCCAGTACGTTCCAGTTACTGGAGGGTTCAGTATGGGCACGCCATCTGCCCGGTTGCCGCTCACGTTCTTCTCGCGCGTCGCGAGCGCGACCGGCGCATCCCCGCTCATCCTTTCGCTCGGCGCCGACGCCGGCGAGTGGAACACCTTCATTTCCACTCACCCGGGCGGTTCGTTCTATCACCGCCATGAATGGGGCGAGATCAACCGCCAGGAGTTGGGTCACGAGTTCATTCCCCTCGTGGCGCATCGGGACGGCGTGCTCGTCGGAGTGCTTCCGCTCGTGTACCTGCGCAGCCGGCTGTTCGGCCGCATCCTGTGCTCGATGCCATTCGTGAACTACGGCGGACCGTGCGCGACCGCGAGCGATATCTCGGAAGCGCTCGCGCAGGCGGCCATGGAGATCACGCGTGTGTGGCGGGCAAACTACCTCGAGCTGCGCTGCGCCGAGCGCCTGCCGAACGGCATGCCGGTGTCGTTGCGCAAGGTGAGCATGACGATCCCGCTCGCGGCCGACCCGGAAGTGCTCTGGAAGGGCTTCACGCCCAAACATCGCAAGAACGTCAGGCGCGCGTACAAGGACGGGCTCGCGGTGACGAGCGGCTGCGCCGAACTACTGCCGGCGTTCTATCGCATCCTCGAACAGTCCTGGCGCAGCCTGGGTACGCCCATGTACCAGCGTTCGTACTTCGAACGGATCGTGAAGACGTTTCCGCAGGACACGCGCATCTTCATCTGTCATCGCGATGAGGTCCCGCTCGCGGCCGCGTTCTGTGGATACCATCGAACCTGCGGCGTCGGCATCGCGGAAGGATTGTGGGCCGGCGGGACGGCCGAGTCGCGCAGGCTCGACGCCAACTACGTGCTCTACTGGGAAATGATCCGCGACTGCTGCGTGCGGGGACTGCAGCGATTCCACCTCGGCCGATCGACCGCGGAGTCCGGCGGCGAGGCGTTCAAACAGAAGTGGAATGCCACGGTGACCCAGCTCTACTGGCACTTTCACCGCCCCGATGGCGGTCCGCTTCCGGAATTGAACGTTTCGAATCCACGCTACCACCTGGCCACGCGCGTGTGGCGCAGGCTGCCGACGGGAGTCGTACGAGTGCTCGGCCCGCCGCTGGCGCGACTGATCCCGTGACAGACCGCGCGGGTTCTCGTGAGCGACGAGCCCCGCGCCTCGCATCAATCCAGCGCGGCCGGAAGCCGCGCCGACTCGCGCGCGCGTAACGCAGCATTGACGTGTTGCCGCTCGAGGACCTGGCGCAGCGTCGCCGCGGCCTGCGGAATCGGATTGCTCGCGAAGAAGTCGCGAGCCGTCGCGACGTCGACGGAGCGATTGAGCAGATTGACCGAATCGACCATGCGCACGATCGTGTTCGCCGGGAAGCGTTCGTTGGCGATCTTCCAGTGGTCCCGCACGAAACGAAACGCGGCGGATCCGAAACGGCGGTTCGCGATGCACGAATTGAGCACGAACGGTGCGTCCTGGGTCTTCACCTCGCCGCTCATCGCCAGGTCGCAGACCTTCGACAGTAGTTTGGCGTCGTCGAGCTGGGGCAGCGCGTACAGGTAACGCAGCCGCTCCTGCGGCGTCCCGCCGCGCCGGTAGCCGTCGAGCAGGACCTCGAACTCGGCCGGTCCGCCGCTCGCGGCGTACGCGCTGGTCGCGGCCTGCAGCAGTTCAGGATCGATGTGCGTCGGATCGGCCAGTCCCTGCGCGAAGAGCGCCCGGCAATGTTGCCGCGTCGGAGAGTGTCCGCCGAGCACGGCGAGCGCGCCGACGAGCAGGCCGCGCAATTTCGCGGCGAGGGCGTCCTCGCCTGGCGCCGGATCGCCGAGGCGCGAGACGACCGGTTCGAGCAGGGCCGCGACGCGGCGCTGATACTTTTCGTACGGCGCATCGTCGAGGAGGCGACCGATGCCGCGCAACCCGATGACGATGGCCTGCCAGACCGCGTGCTCCGTCTCGTTCGCGAATCCCGTGACGAATTCGAGGTAGTTCGCGGCCGGCATCTCGCCGGCGACGACCGCGTTCCAGGCGTCGTCGACCAGGTTGTATCGCTCGAGCGTGTCGAGTTCGCCGAGCGCGGCGCCCGACAGTCGCGCACGCAGCGTTTCGTCATACGCGACGCGGAAGTAGCCGTGACCTCCGGCGTTGACCACCACCGGACCCGACGCGGACGCGAGCGGTAGTTTGATCTCGTCGCCTTCCAGCAGCACCCGCTCGACCTTTCCGCCGTTTCGCACCCCGACGGGCACGACCCAGCGCGCGGAGGCATCGGGCGGCTTGCCGAACGCGAAACGCCGCTGGCGCAGCACCAGCGTTCCGTCTTCGTGCGCCGCGGACACGAGTGGATAGCCCGGCTGCCAGATCCACGAATCCATCAGCCGGCGCACGGGTTCGCCACTGGTCTCCTCGATCGCGTCCCAGAGGTCGCTGGTTTCCGTGTTGCCGTAGGCGTGCTTGCGCAGGTAGTGGCTCACGCCTTCACGAAAGCGCTCGGGGCCGAGGTGCTGCTCGAGCATCCGCAGCAGCGCGCCGCCTTTCTGGTAAGTCAACACGTCGAACATGCCCTGGCAGTCGTCGGGCGAGCGCACCTCGAACTCCACCGCCCGCGTGCTCGACAACGAGTCCGTCTCGAACGCGAAGCTGCGCTCGATGCCGAATGACGTCCAGCGTTTCCACGCGGGTCGGAACGCGTCGCACGCGGCGATGGCCATGAAGGTCGCGAACGCCTCGTTGAGCCAGATGCCGTTCCACCAGCGCATCGTGACCAGATTGCCGAACCACATGTGCGCGAATTCGTGCGCGACCACGTCCGCCACGAGTTGCACCTCGTTCTGCGTGGCGCGTTCCGGATCGACGAGCAGCAGGTTCTCGCGGAAGGTGATGCATCCCGGGTTCTCCATCGCGCCCGCGGAGAAGTCGGGCACGGCGAGCAGATCGGTCTTGTCGCCCGCGGGGTAGGGAATGCCATAGTAATCCTGGAACCAGCGCAATGAAAACGCGGCGACGTCGAGGCCGAAATCCGTGAGGTGGCCTTTGCCAGGCACATACACCGCGCGCATCGTGTTGCCTTCGACCTTGCGCGGCGCGGTGGCCTCGAGCGGTCCAACCACGAACGCGACCAGGTAGGTGCTCATCACCATCGAATCCGCGAACGTGATCGCGGTCTGTCCACCTTTGACGGTTTCGCGGTGGACTTCGGGGCCGTTGGCGATCGCGGTGAGGCCGGGCTCGACCACGAGCGTGATGCCGAAGGCCGCCTTGAAATCCGGCTCGTCCCAGCACGGGAACGCGCGCCGGCAGTCGGCGGGTTGCATCGACGTCGTCGCGATGACCTGCTCGGCGCCGGAGGGGTCGCGGTACGTGCTTCGATAGAAGCCGCGCAGCTTGTCGTTGATCGTACCCGAGAAACGGATCGTCAGCGTGTGTGTGCCGGACTCGATCGGCTGCGGCGGCCGCACGAACAATCTCTCGGTCTCGCTCTCGAGACGGAACGTGCATTCCACCTCGTCGATTTCGCAGGCGTGGATCTCGAGCTCGATCGCGTTCAGCGCGATCTCGGCGAGCGGCGCCTCGACGACTTCGATCGAGACACGCACGGTGCCGCCGAACCCGGCACGCGAGAGATCGGGCGAAAGCGTGATGTCGTAACGTCGCGGCAGCGCCGCGCGCGGCAGCCGGAAAGGATCGAGCGCCGGGCCCTGCGCGGAAGCGTCGCCCGACGCGGAAACGGGATCGGGTTGGTTCATGTGTCAGCTCCAGCGGTCGAAGAATTGCTTCTGCGTCGCATGCCCGATGTCGTTGATCGACACCTGCAGGTCCTGGATGTACTCGTGCAAACCGGATCGCAATACGTCGCCCGGACGATCGAAACTGAGTTTCGCGCGCAGCAGGCCCAGCTTGCGCTCCGCCTCGTCCGGGCACAGGTCGAGCGGATTGCCGGTGATGTAGTGCAGGCTTTCCTCGGCGCGGCTGATGCAGAACTGGATCGAGCGCGGGAACGCGCGATCGAACAACAGGAAACTCGCGACGTCTTCCGGCGTGATCACGTTGTGGAGCTGGCGATACATCTGCAACGCGCTCGCGGAGTCCAGCAGCGCGGTCCAGCCGACGAGATCCACGGTGGTGCCGACCTCGGTCACGGTCGGCAGGAGGATGTAGTACTTCACGTCGAGGATGCGCGAGGTCTTGTCCGCGCGCTCGAGGAACTGGCCGAAGCGCGACCAGTGGCACGCCTCGCCGCGGCTCAGGGTCGCGATGCTCACGCCCTGGTATTCCGCCGAGCGCGCCATGATCGCGGCATAGAACTCCGCCATGTCGTCCACGGAGAACTCGTGTGTGCTCGCGTCGCGCACGAACAGGTAGAACTCGTTGAGCGCGTGCCACATCTCGCGCGAGATGATCTCGCGCACGGTCTGCGCGTTCTCGCGTGCCTGCGACAGCGTCGACAGGATGCTGTTCGGGTAGTCTGGATCGAAGGTCAGGAAACGCGTGACCTTGTGCGGCGTCGCCTGGTCGTAGTGGCTCCAGAACCAGTTCTGGTCGCCGGTGGTGAGCACCAGGGCCGCCCAGTCGTCGCGTTTCTGTACGGGTGTGTCGAGCATGAGATTGAGGTTCACGTCGACGAAGCGGGCGACGTTTTCCGCCCGCTCGACGTAGCGACTGCACCAGTAGATGGCATCGGCGACGCGGCTCAGCACTCGGTCAGCACCCAGGTATCCTTGCTGCCACCGCCCTGCGACGAGTTCACCACCAGCGAGCCACGCCGCAGGGCGACGCGCGTGAGTCCGCCGGGTTGCACGTAGATCTGCCGGCCGTGCAGCGCGTAGGGCCTGAGATCGACGTGCCGCGGCTCGAACCGGTCGCCGACGATCGAGGGCACGCGCGACAGGGACAGCGTCGGCTGCGCGATGTAGCCGCGCGGATTCGCGCGGATCCGCTCGGCGAACTCGCGCCGTTCGGCGCGCGTCGAATGTGGCCCGACGAGCATGCCGTAGCCGCCCGAGCCGTCGGTCGACTTGACGACCAGTTCCTCCAGATGCGCGAGCACGTGCGAGCGCTGCAGGTCGTCGGAGCAGATGTAGGTAGGCACGTTGGGAAGCAGCGGCTCCTCGTCGAGGAAGAAGCGGATGATCCGCTCGACATACGCGTAGATGGCCTTGTCGTCGGCGACGCCGGTGCCCGGCGCGTTCGCGAGCGCGACCTTGCCGCTGAAATAGGCCTTCATCAGTCCCGGCACGCCGAGCAGCGAATCGGGCCGGAATACTTCAGGGTCCAGATAGTCGTCGTCGATGCGGCGGTAGACGACGTCGACCCGCTGGAACCCGCGCGTCGTGCGCATGTTCACGAAGCCGTCGCGCAGCACCAGGTCGGCCGGCTCCACGAGCTCGACGCCCATCTGCTGCGCGAGGAACGCATGCTCGTAATACGCGCTGTTGTACCTTCCCGGCGTCAGCACGACGACGTGTGGATTGTCGGAGAGCTCCTTTCCGAGGTGACGCAGCATCGTGTAGAGCTGCACTGGATAGTCGTCGACGGGCCGAATCGACATCGCCTGGAACAGTTTCGGAAAGATGCGCTTGATCACGTGCCGATTCTCGAGCACGTAACTGACGCCCGACGGGCAGCGCAGGTTGTCCTCGAGCACGTAATAGTTGCCGTCGCGGTGGCGCACGAGATCCGTGCCGCTCACGTGGCACCAGATTCCGCGTGGCGGCTTCAATCCCTCGCATTGCGGGCGATACCCGACACAGGTCTTCACGAGATGCTCGGGGACGACGCCTTCACGGATCGAGCGCTTCTCGCCGTAGACGTCGGACAGGAACAGGTTGAGCGCGGTGAGGCGCTGACGGATTCCTTGCTCGAGCTTCGACCATTCATCGGCGGCGATCACGCGCGGTATCACGTCGAAGGGCAGGATCCGTTCGCGCGCGCCTTCGCCGTTGCCGCCCAGCGTGAATGTGATGCCCATCTTGTAGAGCGCCGTTTCCGCCGCCTGTTGGCGCGCCTGCAGCACGCCGGGTTCGAGCTGCTCGATGCCTTCGACGAGTGGTTCGAAAGCGGGGCGCGGTTGGCCTCTCGATTCGAACAACTCGTCGTAGAACGGGCCGTTCTCCGGGTCGTAACGCCTGAAGTCCATCGTGCGTGAGGCGATCGCGCGCGGCGAGAAATGGAGCAGCCCACCGCTGCGCTGCCGGTCGAATCCACTGAAGAGGCCCTGTCTCACAGCGCCACCACCTGCACCGTGGCGTTCATGCTCTGAAAGGCGCCCGGCGGCCCTTCCCAGAATCCCGACAGCGGCGCCGCGTTCTCCTGCGCGCGGGCGACGGCGACGGAGATGTGTTCGGCCCCGGCCATCTTGTTGTTCGTCGGGTCGTATCCGCGCCAGCCGGCGCCGGGCAGAAAAATCTCGGTCCAGGCGTGCGTCGAGCCGTGCTGACCATCGGCCATCTGCACGTAGCCGGTCACGAACCGCGCGCCGAATCCCCAGAATCTCGCGGCTTCCATCATCAATACCGCGTAGTCGCGGCACGTGCCGCCGCCGAGCCTCAGGGTTTCGTGCGGCAGCTGCACACCGGGGTCGTAACGTTCCCGGTATTGCAGCGTGTCATGAATGTACGCGTTGAGATTGCTGAGCAGGACGGAGGTGTCGATCACCTGTCCCGGCTTGTAGAGATTGTTGAGCCAGTCGCGCAGCGCCGGTCCGCTGAAGGAATAACTCGGCAGGCGATAGGGAACGAGCTCGACCTGCTCTTCCGGCGCGTATTGAAAGGGATACGACGCCGCGCCCGGATCGATGAGCCACTCGATCGGGTCGTCGTGCGACAGATCCACGTCGACTTCGGCGAATACGCGCAGCTTGTCGGCCGGGGCGTCGAAGGCCAGCACCGCGACCGAGTTGCTCTCGATGTCGCGCAGCCAGCGAACGACGGCTTTCGGCTCGACTTCCACTCGCGCGCCGACGATCTGCAGATCGTGTCCCTCGCGCGGCCGCATCATCGCGCGATGGGGGCCGAACTTCACGGGCTGGTTGTAGAGGTACTGGGTCTCGTGGGTGATGCGGATTCGCTTCGGCATGAAGCCGTCCTCAGAAGCGGGGAGGGCATCCAATATATTCGCGCCGGCGCGGCCGCCGTTCGATGGGACATTCGTCCATGACCAGTCGTCGCGCAGCGGAATAGCATGGCGCGGCAAACAGGTATCCACCGTCATGCCTATTCCTCTTGACAGCGTCGAAAGCGGCGACGTCACCGCCGTGTCGACCGGCCGGCTGCCCGGGCGCGAGTACGTGGCGCGCGTCGTCGACTCCGCCTACGCGCGCTTCCGCGGCGTCGACGACGGCGAGGTAGCTAACTACATTCCGGCGCTGGGACGCGCGCCGCGCGCGCTGTTCGGCATCTGCGTGGCCGACATCGACGGCTCGTGGCACGCCGCGGGCGATGCCGGCCACGAGTTCAGCATCCAGAGCGTCTCGAAGCCGTTCGTGTTCGCCCTCGTGTGCCAGGCGATCGGTGCGGCCGAGGCGCGCGCGAAGATCGGCGTCAACGCGACGGGACTGCCGTTCGATTCGGTCATGGCGATCGATCTGAATCCCGAGCGCACGATGAATCCGATGGTGAACGCGGGCGCCATCGCGACCACGAGTCTCGCACCTGGCGACACCGCGGCAGAGAAGTGGCGCTTCGTGCGCGCAGGGTTGTCGCGGTTCGCCGGTCGCGAGCTCGCGCTCGACGACGAGGTGTACGAATCGGAAGCCGCGACCAATCAGCGCAACCGAGGCATCGCGCGCCTGCTCGAAGGTTACGGCCGGATGTACTGCGACGCGCTCGTGGCGACCGAGGTCTACACGAAGCAGTGTTCACTCCGGGTCACCGCGAAGGATCTCGCGATCATGGGCGCGACGCTCGCCGACGGCGGCGTCAATCCACTCACGCGCGAGCGCGTCATCGAGGCGGCGCATTGCAAACACGTGCTCGCGGCGCTGGCGACCGCGGGACTGTACGAGCGATCCGGCGACTGGCTCTATGAAGTCGGGCTGCCCGGCAAGAGCGGCGTCAGCGGCGGCATCTTCACCGCCGCGCCCGGCAAGGGCGGACTCGGCACGTTCGCGCCGCCGCTCGATGGCGCGGGGAACAGCGTGAAGGGCCAGTTGGCGACGAAGTTCATCTCGGAGCGGCTCGGGCTCAATTTATTCGCCTCGAAGCCGTTCGAGTGACGTCACAACCCGTCGAAGAACGAACGCGTCGCCTGCATGCAGAACGCGGGCACGAGGACGTCGTGGTAGTTCTCGAGCACAGCGGCCCGGCCGCCATCCTTCGCTCCGTCGATCACCGAAATCGTTCCGATGAGATGCTTGGCCTGGGAAAAGCGCTGGCGGATCTCGGGGTAAGGGCCCTCGCTTGTCGGAGGAAGGTCCACGTCGAGCGTGGTCACCTGGCTATCGGGCGCATTCGCGGCCCAGTAACCCTGCATGAGCTCGGTATTGAAGTAGAAGACGACCGGATCGTCGGAGCCGCCGCACAGCTGCACCGGCGCGGCCGGCGACCAGTTCCTGAGATCGTTGTCCACGAGCGCTTGCCGCAGCGGGTGCGCGGCATTCGCGGGCGGCAGCCCGCTCGTGGTGTCCGGGAATCCTTGATCGGGCGCGGCGGCCGCGTCCTGTAGATAGGCCTGGCGATAACCGTTCGTGATCAGGTGATCCGGCCCGAATCCCTGCGCGAACACCGCGGCGAATCCCCGCGGTTCGGTCGCCGGGGTCATGGGCGCGAGCTCGGGACTCGGAGGCGTGTCGTTGAACAGCGCGTCCATGGGCAGCGACCCTTGCGCGACGAGATCGGCCCCGCTCGTCGTGCTCGGGAACAGATCCGGCGCGCCCACGTATTGCGGCTCGAACATCTCCGCGGGATCGGCGAACAGATTTCCGTAGGCGTGCTGGTAGCTCGAAGCCAGCATCGCGAACTCCTCGACCGCGCCCTTGCCCACCTGGCCCATGAACACCGCGTCCGCGAACGCGGACATGGCGTAGGGGCCCGACATCGGCGCGGAAGCGGTCACCGTCATGCCAGCCGCCTGCATCGCGCGGTGTGTGGCCATCGCCACGTGTCCACCCTGGGAGTACCCGGTGATGAACAGCTTTCCGTTCTCGGTGACCGCCGTGCCCGCGAGCGCCGTGCGCGCCGCGGCGAGCGCGTCCATCATGTCGGCGGACTGCTGCGCGGCGTGCAGGAACGGGTGATACGGCAGCGTGGAGGTGTCGTATCCCGCGTAGTTAGGCGCGATCACGACGTAACCCGCGCTCGCCAGCGTCAATGCGATCATCACGCCTTCGGCGTCGCCGTCGAGATTGGCGATATTTATCGACTGGAGATTGCGCTTGCCGTGCGCGTACATCGCGATCGGCCGCGGCCCCTGGCAGTCGGCGGGCGTGCCGGCAGGGACCATCAGCGCGCCGGAAGCCGTCGTCGGCTCGCCGAGCGATCCGATGGTGCCGTAGCGGAGCTGGTACACGTCGACGGCGCATTCCTGCGCGGTCGATTGCGTGATGAGCCACTGGGTCACGGTCCCATCCGCGATGCGTCCCAGCAGGTCGGCGACCGTGTAGGACCCGAGCTTCTGTGGCGGATTCTCGAGCAGTTGGCCACGCTGGGGCGCCGGAGCGGGCTCCTGCGCGTACGTGTCGCCGATGTGCGCCACGCCGAGCGACAGCCACAGCGACAGCAGGAGTAAGGAGCGAGAGATCGGGATCATGGGATCCCCCTTTGCTGGTTCGCGCGAATTCGCGGCGCGGACCCTAGCCGCGCGGACAGCGCGCCGTCTGTACGACCATGAGCCGATCGCGTGGCGTCTTCGCCCCACGCGGCTGTGGGCGTGCCGCGACACCTAACTACTACGGCGAATTGTCCGCGCCGCCGTCCCTGGCCTTCTCGACGGCGCTCATGTCGATGAGGCGCGCGGTGCCGATCCGGCAATGGTAGGCGGAGCCCGCCTTGCTCGGACCTTTCAGCTGCACGGAATCTTTCCCCGGCGTCACGACCCCGGAGGCGTTGGTGAGCGCGACCGATCTCGTCGTGGCCAGCCCGGAGCACTTCCCCGGGAGCTGCAGTAGATAGGGCTGGTCCGATTCGCCCCACACGGTGAGCGCCTGGTCGCCCAGCGGCGACCAGCGGATCACGCGGCCCTGCAGCTCGGTGATGCGGAAGCTGTCGACGGGCGTCGAATGGGATACGTACAGGCCGAGGCGCTCTTCGGTGGACATGGGGCCGGATCCCGCGCACCCGCAGAGCGCCAGCATGCCCGCGGGGAGTATCCCGGTGGTCTTCATGGGTATCTCCGATGTGGTCGCGACGAAGGCCGGCAAGGCCACCTTCGGGCGGGCGCCAGCATGCGCTCCCCGAATGGCGCCGTCGTCGGGCCTAGGCCCCATAGACGGGGGTTAGTTAGCGATCCGCGTGCCGTCGAAGTGACGGGCGACACAGGCTTCCGGATCCCGGCACGCTAGATTCAGGTCGGGAGGACGCCATCACATGGTCAACATCGCCGCAATCTTCTACATCGTTCAGATCGCCATCGCCGCGCTCCTCATGTTGGTGGCGCCCTACATGCTGTCGTCCTACATAGGCGTGCCCGTCGGCCGCTTCACGTTCACGACTTTCCTGGGGTTGCTCGGCGGCTCGCTGATCGTCGCGATGTGCATCGGATTGATCCGGCGCCAGCCGTGGGCTCGCTGGCTCGCCGTGAGTTACAGCCTGATGGGCTGGACAGCCGGTTTGCTGGCGCTCCTGCAGATGGCCGTCGGCCTGATCAAGGCTCCGAAGATGGTGATGCTGATCGTCTTCGCCTTTACGTCATTCGCTGGCTTCGTGTCCCTGCTGATCTTCCTGTTCTTCGTCGCCTTCGTCGTAGTCAGCTTCAAACTGTTCTTCTATCTTCGCAGCCCGGAGGGAATCGCTGAATTCGGCGTCGAACTGGACTCCGACGCGTCCGTGGCGAAGTCGGCGGGCGTGTGGGTGGCTTGTTACCTGCTGATCGTCCTGTTCGCGGACCTCAACCTCGGATCGTTCGCCTCCTCGCGCCGCGTGACGGCGAGCGCTGAGGCGGAACACGATCGAGCGCGTGAATCGGCGCGGCGCTCGCAACGCGAATCCGAGCGGCAGTTGGCCGAGCGTCGCGAAGCGGATCGGCGCGAATTCGTGCGGCAGGAAGCCGAAGCCGCGCGGCACGAGGCGGAACGTCAGGAAGCGAGACGACAGGACGCCGAGCGGCTGCTCGCGGAACAAGCGGAGCGTGAGGCCGCGGCGCTGTACTCGGAGCGCCAGGCGCCTTCGAGCAACTACCCCGACAGCGCGGCGCGAGTCACCCGGCAAACGGAAGCGAGCGAAACCGAGTCGCAGGGCTCATCCCGCGACAAGATCCTCCGGTGCCGCGACGCATCGGGATCGACCCAGTACACGCAGGGCTATTGCCCGCCGGGCACCACGCGCGTGGACCCGGCAGGCGACTGAGCGTCCGCGAGTCAGACCGAGAATCCTTCCTTCGTGAGCGGCAGCGTGCGCACGCGGTGGCCGATCGCGGCGTAGATCGCGTTGCAGATCGCGGGCGCGACCGGTGGCAGCGCCGGCTCGCCGACACCGGTCGGCGGGTTGTCGCTCTGGATGAAATGCACTTCGACCTTCGGCTGGTGCGCGATGCGCAGGATCGGATACTGGTGGAAGTTCGACTGCTCGATGCGGCCGTTCTCCATCGTGATCTCGAGTCCCATCATCGTGCTGAAGCCGTCGGTGACGCCACCCTCGCACTGGTTGTTCGCGCCGCTCATGTTGACGATCGGGCCGATGTCGCCCGCGACCACCACGCGATGCACGCGCAGCTTGCGGTTCGCGTCGACGCTGACCTCGGCGACCTCGGCGAAGTGACCGGCGTGGCTGAAGTGGAACGCGAGCCCCATCCCGTGACCCTCCGGTAGTTTGCGGCCCCAGCCGGCCTTCTCGCAGGCGAGCTTGATGACGTCGACCGCGCGGCCGGTGTTGAGCCCGCCCTCGAGCAGGCGCGGTTCACCCATGACCTCGAGCAGGAAGTCGCGATGATCGCGGCCGGCGGCCGCCGACAGCTCGTGCAGGAAGCTCTGGATGACCCAGGCGACCGAGCAGGAGCGCGGCGCGCGCCACGGCCCGCACGGCGTCTTCAGCGGCAGCATCGTCTGAGTGAGCTGGTAGTTGGCCAGGTTCAGCGCGGGGAATTCCTGCTCTGGCAGGTTGCCGCCGCTCACCGGGTTCGTGCCGTCCGTCGTGAACGTGATGAAGTGGTTGCGCCACGCGACCAGCTTGCCGTTCGCGTCGATTCCGCCCGCGAGCGCGTGGAAGCCGCCCGGGCGGAAGAAGTCGTGCGACAGGTCCTGTTCGCGTGTCCAGATCAGCTTGACGGGGCCCGCGTAGCGTTGCGCGATCGCGCCGGCCTCGCAGACGTAGTCGTTCATGAGCCGGCGCCCGAATCCGCCGCCCACGCGCGTCTGGTTGATCTTGATCTTGTCGACGGGCACGCCGAGCGCGCCGGCGACAGTAGATAGAGCACGATCCGCGGTCTGCGTCGGCGCCCAGAATTCGATGATGCCGTCGTGGCTCCACGCCGTGCAGTTCTGAGGTTCGAGCGGCGCGTGCGAGACGAATTGATAGGTGTAGAACGCCTCGACCTTCTTCGCCGCGTTGGCGAGTGCCGCGGAGTCGCCCTTGGCGACCGTGACCTTCTCGCCGGTGGGCTGTTTGCCGAGCTCGGTCGCGCGCTTCACGAGCTCGCTCCAGCTGTCCTTCGACGCGCCGGATTCGTCCCAGTCGACCTCGAGTTTCTTGCGCGCCTCGAACGCGGCCCAGGTGGTGTCCGCGATGATCGCGACGCCGGGCATCACTTCCGTCGGCTTGCCGTTGCCTTCGACGACGAACGCATCGCGCACGCCGGGAAGTTTCCTGATCTCGTCGAGGTTGGCCGAACGCACCTTGCCGCCGACGGCGGGGCACTTCTCGAACACCGCGATCTTCATGCCGGGCAGTGTTTGATCGATGCCGAACAGCGGTTTGCCCCGGACTAGCAGATGGTTGTCGACGCCCGTGTACGACTTGCCGAGCAACCGGTACTCGGAGCGTTGCTTGAGCGGGACGGTCGCGGCATCGGGCACCGGCAACAGCGCGGCCTTCGCGGCCAATGCGCCATAGCCGAGCGTGCGCTTGCCGTGCACGACGGTGCTGTCGCGCGTCATACATTCCGACGCGGGCACCTTCCACTGCGCGGCCGCCGCGGACACGAGCATCGAGCGCGCCACCGCGCCGGCCTTGCGGAGCTGATCCCAGCTCGAGGGAATCGAGCGCGAGCCGCCCGCGCTCTGGTTGCCGAACACGGCCGGATTCACCGGCGCCTGCTCGACGACCACGTCGGACCATTTCGCGTCGAGTTCCTCGGCGATGATCAGCGGGAACGCGGTCTTGATGCCCTGGCCGATCTCGGGGCCCTTGTTGAAGATGAGGATCTTGCCGTCGCGGCCGATCCTGATGAATGCGTTGGGGACGAAATCCCTGGCGTCCGCCGTCGCTGCGTCGGCCGGCACGCTCGTGCAGAACGCGAGCACGAGGCCGCCGCCCGCGAGACCCGTGAGCTTGAGGAAGCCGCGGCGGTCCAGCACGACGCCGGAGCTAACTACCTTGCCGCCGGAGGGGCGCGTCTCGCCCTCCATCTCGCGGATGATCTCGCGCAGGTATTCGTCGGCCGTAATGGGGTCGCGGGTGCGTGCGTTCATGTTCATTTCCCCTTGACCGTGCTTGCCTGGGCCAGCTTGCCGGCCGCGGTGTGCACCGCGGCGCGGATGCGCTGGTACGTGCCGCAGCGGCAGATGTTGCCGGCCAGGGCCGCATCGATGTCGGCGTCGGTGGGTTGCGGCGTGCGCGCGAGCAGCGCCGCGGCGGACATGATCTGGCCCGCCTGGCAGTAGCCGCATTGCGGGACGTCGTGTTCGATCCAGGCTTCCTGCAACGGATGGAGCTTCGTGTCGGAGGGTGCGAGGCCTTCGATGGTCGTGATCGCCTGGCCGGCGACCGTGCCGACGGATGTGGTGCACGAGCGGACCGGATTCCCGTCGGCGTGCACCGTGCAGGCGCCGCACATCGCCATGCCGCAGCCGAACTTGGTGCCGGTGAGTCCCAGCGAATCGCGCAGCACCCACAGAAGCGGTGTATCCGGATCGACGTCGGTGGTGACTTCTTTGCCGTTGATTCGCAGTTTCAGTGCGGCCATGCCTGGTTGTCTCCGTGTGGGACCGTCCGGTTGAGCGCCCGATCCTAGCCCGGCTCAACGAGACGATGCGAGGTATTGCCTCCATCCGCCGAGCGCGCTGATGTCCTTCGCGCCGGCCACGCCGATCGATTCGCACAGAAAACCGCAGACCGAGCTGCCGTCTTCGAGTTTCACCTTGCCGATGCCGAGCGGTGCGGGTATCCCTGAGACGAACGAGCCGAAGAATTCCGTGGGCACGCGCCACACTTCGACGTCGATGCTTACGCCGTTTTCCGGCACCTGCACGAGACCGGGCCGAAAGGGCGGGCCGCCGGGCAGCGCGTAGAACCGATAGATCGGCGCCGTGCGCGTTTTCGCGACCAGCCACGCGCGGCGCTCGAGCAGCTGCGAGTTGAGTGGCAACCCGGACATGTGTGCGCCGCACACCATCACATCGACGGTGTCCGGTGAGGGTGGGGAAAAGGTGCCCGGCACCAGTTCGGGGAGAGGCCGCTGGGTCGCGCCCATCGTCGCGACCGCGGCGCGTTGCGCGCGCGCGGAGAGCGCCAGCAGGTCGGCGTCGTTCCAGGCAGGCGCGATCAGCGTGACGCCGAACGGCAATCCGGCCGGCGTGAAGCCCGATGGAACCGCGACGGCGGCGAGATCCATGAGGTTCACGAAATTCGTGTAGCGGCCGAGATTGCTGTTGAGCCGGAGCGGGTCCGCGGTTTCCTCGTCGATACGGTAGTGGGTGCCGGCGGTCGGCAGCAGCAGGACGTCGGCCGCGTCCCAGATCGGCTGCGCGAGCCGGACGAGATCCCTCAATCGGTACTGGGCCCGGAACGCATCGCGCGCGCTCGGGGCCGCGCCGCCCCGGATGATGCGGCGCGTGACCTCGAGCATCGCGTCGGGCTTCGACTCGAGCAGCGACTGCGTGGCCAGGTAACGCTCCGCCACCCACGGGCCTTCATATAAGAGTCGCGCGGCATCGAGCAGCGGCTGGATGTCGACTTCGATCGGCTGGCCGCCAAGCAACTGCAAGCGCGCGACGCTCTCTCCGAACAGTTTTTCGTAGGCCGTGTTGCCGAAGAACTCGAGTTGCGAGGCACGCGGGACGGCGACGCGGAAGGAGGGCCCGCCCGCCCAGCCCGGGCGCGCCGGTGACTTCGCGGCACGCGCGAAGGAGTCCGCGCCATCGAACTTCCCCGCGACGGCGCCGACTCGCGCGGCATCCTCGGCAGTGAGCGCGAAGATCGACATCACGTCGAGCGAGCGGCACGCGGGCACGACGCCGCGCATGCTCAGCAGGCCCAGCGTCGGCTTGTACCCGATGAGATTGTTGAACGCCGCCGGCACGCGGCCGGATCCCGCGGTGTCGGTACCCAGCGAAAAGCTCGCGAGCCCGAGCGCGACCGCGACGGCCGAACCGCTCGACGAGCCGCCGCTCAGGTATTCGGGATCGAACGCGTTCCCGCAGGCGCCATAGGGCGAACGCGTGCCGACGAGGCCGGTCGCGAACTGGTCGAGGTTGGTTTTTCCGAGAACAATGGCGCCCGCGTCGATCAGCGCCCGGACCACGGGCGCGGATGCCTGCGGTAGATAGGCGAAGTCCGGGCAGGCGGCGGTGGTCCTTACGCCGGCGAGATCGATGTTGTCCTTGATCGCGAACGGGATGCCGTAGAGCGGCAGCGACTCGGGCACGACCTGCGTGAGCGCGCGCGCCCGCGCGCGCAAGGCGTCGTCGTCGATCTCGTGGATCCAGATGTTGTGCGCGCGGAACCGGCCGCGCCGCTCGATGAGTGACTCGACGAGCGCAAGCGGCGTCAGCGTGCCCGCGCGATAGGCGCGCGAAAGGGTGTCGAGCGAGAGATCGGGAGCAGGGCTCATGGGGTGGCTCATACGGCAGGACGGACCGTCAGCAGCGTGTCGCCCGCGCTCGTCCCGGCGCCGGCCTTCTGGTGGATCGAAACGACGGTGCCCGAAGCTTCCGCGACGACCGCGATCTCCATCTTCATCGCCTCCATCACGACGAGCGTGTCGCCCTTCTGAACCTGCTGGCCCGCGGCGACCTTGATCTGCCACACGCTGCCGGAGACCGGTGAGGTCACGGCAATGCAATCATCGGGAAGCGCGGGGGCGGCGAGCTTCGCCGCCGTCTCGATGGCCGGCGTCTCGGCGACTCCGGCGATGCGCCAGCGTTCGCGCTCGGCCTCGAACGCCGCACGCTGCTGCCGGCGGAAGGCTTCGATGGAAACCTTTTCCTTATCGAGGAAGCCGAGGTATTCGCCGAGATCGAGCTGCGACTCCTCGATGCGCAGCGGGTGCCGGCCGAATGGAAAACCCTTGCGCATCTCGAGTAGTTCGTCGGCGCCGACGGGGTAGAAGCGGATCTGGTCGAAGAAACGCAGCAGCCACTGGCGGCCGTCGCGAAAATCCGCGGTCTGGTGGTAACGATTCCACATCTGCACCGTACGGCCGACGAACTGGTAGCCGCCGGGACCTTCCATGCCGTACACGCACAGATAGGCGCCGCCGATTCCCACGGCATTCTCGGGCGTCCACGTGCGCGCCGGGTTGTACTTGGTCGTGACGAGTCGATGCCGCGGGTCGAGCGGTGTCGCCACCGGCGCGCCGAGGTAGACGTCGCCGAGCCCCATCACGAGGTAACTCGCGCCGAACACGATGTCGCGCACCTCCTCGCGCGAACCAAGCCCGTTGATGCGCCGGATGAACTCGATGTTGTCCGGACACCAGGGCGCGTCCGCGCGCACCGATCTGTAACGTTCAGTCGCGAGCTGCGTCGCCGGATCGTCCCACGACAGCGGCAGGTGCACGATGCGGCTCGGCAGCCGCATCTCGGCGACGTTCGGTAGTTTGCAGATCGCCGCGAGCAGCGCATCGATCATCGCGTTCTCGGACTTGCGCGCGGGATCGAAGTGAATCTGCAGCGAACGGATGCCGGGCGTCAGGTCGATGACGGCGGCGTCGCGGCGCGCGTTGAGCGATTCGAGCAGCGCCTGCACCTGGAAGCGCAGCACGAGATCGAGCACGGGCGGCCCGAACTCCACGAGCAGGTTGCTGTCGCCCGCGCGGCGGATGCAGATGTCGGCGTGATTCGCGGATGCCGGCAGCGTCGCGATGATCGAGGGGTTCTCGAGACTCTTCGCTGGCTTCGCGTAGCGAATGAAGCGCACCTTGTCGCCGGGGCGAAGCTGGCCGATCTTCCAGAGCTCGTCGTCGACGATGGTGACGGGACACACGAAGCCGCCGAGGCTCGGGCCGTCGGGCCCGAGGATTACCGGCATGTCGCCCGTGAAGTCCACGCTGCCGATCGCGTAGGCATTGTCGTGGATGTTCGAGGGATGCAGGCCCGCTTCGCCCCCATCCGCGCGCGCCCACCTGGGCTTGGGGCCGATGAGCCGCACGCCCGTGCGGCTGGAGTTGTAGTGCACTTCCCACTCGGTCGCGAAAAACGTCGCGATGTCGTCGGTCGTGAAGTAATCGGGAGCGCCGTGCGGTCCGTCGTTCACCGCGATCCGCCACGAGTTCGAGTAGTCAGGTTGCTCGTGCGCCGGGATCGGCGCGCAGCCATCGAGCGACGCGTCATCGCGCTTCAGTCTTAGCACGTCGCCCGTGCGCAGCGCGCGGCCGCCGTGGCCGCCGAACTGTCCGAGCGTAAAGGTCGAACGGCTGCCGAGATACTCGGGCAGGTCGAATCCGCCGCGCACCGCGAGGTAGGCGCGCTGGCCGGCGCCCTGGATCCTGCCGAGCGCGAGCACGCTGCCGCGCTTCACCGCGATCGGCCGCCAGAAGTCGATCGCGACATCGTCGAGCGTCGCAAGCATCCGCGCGCCGGCGAGCGCGATCACCGTATCCGCGTCGAAGCGCAGCGTCGCGCCGGTGACGGTCATCTCGAGCCCGGCGACGCCATCGTCGTTGCCGACCATGCGGTTCGCGAGCCGCAACGCGAGCGAATCCATGGGGCCGGACGGCGGCACGCCGACATCCCAGAGGCCGAGGCGTCCCGGCCAGTCCTGCACGGTGGTGAGCGTGCCGGGCGCGAGCACCTCGATTCCCGGCGACTTCGAGACATGCCGCGCGAGCATCGCGGTCGTCTGCTCACCCGCGGCGAAAGTCGGATGTTGGAGTATCGACACGAGATAGGGCAGGTTGGTCTCGATGCCGTCGATGCGCGAGCCGGCGAGCGCGCGCGCCAGGTTCGCGCGGGCGTCCTCGCGTGTTTCGCCGCGCGCGATCACCTTCGCGAGCATCGGGTCGTACCAGGAGCTGACTTCGGCGCCGGCCCCGATCCACGAGTCGACGCGGATGCCCCCACTCCTGTCGCCGAGCCCGCGGGAAGCCGGTAGTTTGACCTGGGTCAACACGCCGCTCGCGGGACGAAAGTTGCGCACCGGGTCCTCGGCGTACACGCGCGCCTGGATCGCGTGCCCGCGCGGCTCGAACGAAACCGCGAGGTCGGGCGGCTCGCCGGCCGCCGTGCGGATCATCCACGCCACGAGGTCGATGCCGCCGACTTCCTCGGTCACGCCGTGTTCGACCTGCAGCCGCGTGTTCACTTCGAGGAAGTAGAACTTCCGCGCGTCCACGTCGTAGACGAATTCCACGGTTCCCGCCGACCGGTAGCCGACGGCGCCGCCGAGTTTCGCGGCCGCCACGTGCAGCTCACGGCGCGCGGATGCCGGGAGATTCGGTGCGGGAGATTCCTCGATGACCTTCTGGTTGCGGCGCTGCACGGAACAGTCGCGCTCGCCGAGCGCGACGACCTGGCCGCGCCCGTCGCCGAATATCTGCACCTCGATGTGCCGCGCGCGCGCTACGAACTTCTCGAGAAATACGCCGGCATTCCGGAAGTTTCCGGCCGCGAGCCGCTGCACGGCCGCGAAGGATTCCTCGAGGTCGCGCGCGGTATCGCAGCGGCGCATGCCGATGCCGCCGCCACCCGCGGTGCTCTTGAGCATCACCGGGTAACCGATGTGCTCCGCGGCCGCGAGCGCGGCGGGCAGATCGCGCAGCAGGTCCGTGCCGGGCAACAGCGGCAGTCCGTTGCGCTGCGCGAGCTCGCGCGCGGTGTGCTTGAGGCCGAAGTCGCGCATCTGCGCGGGCGTGGGACCGATGAACGCGATGCCGGCCTGTTCACAGGCCTCGGCGAAGTCCGCGTTCTCCGACAGGAAGCCGTAGCCGGGATGAATCGCCTCCGCGCCCGACTGGCGCGCGATCTCGAGGATGCGGTCCTGGCGCAGGTAGCTCTCCGCGGCGGGCGCAGGCCCTAACAAGTACGCCTCGTCGGCGTCGCGCACGTGGGGCGCGTTCGCATCGATCTCGGAATACACCGCGACGGAGCGCAGCCCCATCGCCTTCACGGTGCGCAGGATGCGGCACGCGATGGCGCCGCGGTTCGCGATCAGGATTTTCTGGAACATAGCGCAGTTCGATCCCTTCCATTTGCCGGGGGACTGCGCCAGGTCGTCCCGGCGTTGATGATGTGTCCGGACGGGTCGTCCCGCCGGCGGGAGCGCGCGCTCACACGCCCTCCCGGGTCATGACGCGCACGGGCGTCGGGTTGTACGCATTGCAGGGGTTGTTGAGCTGCGGGCAATTCGAGATCAGCACCAGCACATCCATCAGCGCGCGCAGTTCGACGTAGCGGCCCGCCGCGGAAATGCCATCCGCGAAGCGCAAGCCGCCTTCGGGCGTCACCGGCACGTTCATGAAGAAGTTGATGTTGGACGGCAGGTCGCGCTTGGTGAGCCGCGGACCGCCCGCATCCTCATGCCGCGCCAATGCCAGCAGGAAGCTGTCGCGGCAGTTGTGCATGTGCCGCTTCTCGAGAGCGTAACGCACGGTGTTGCTCTCCGCGGAACATGCGCCGCCGAGCGTGTCGTGCCGGCCGCAGGTATCGTCCTCGATGCGCAGAAGGGGCCGGCCGCGGTTCGTGAGCAGCGACGTGCCCGTGGTCAGGTAAATGCCGTGCTGCGCCTGGATCGTGTTCTGCGCGCTGTAGTGCTCGGCGGTATCGTGCGCGTTGTAGAACAACGTGTCGACCGCCTGGTTTCCTTCGAGATCCACGATGCGCAACAGTTGCCCGGCGCGCACGACGCCAATCCACGGTTCGCCGGCCGGAACGACGGTATCGATCAGCGTCGCACTCATGCGTAGTACCGCTCGGTATTGATGAATCCGCGCGCATTCTCCGGGCAGCGCGTGCGGCAGGGATCGGTTGCGGTCGGCGGTTCCACGCGGCGAGCGGCGAGGCCGATGCCGGCGGGCGAGTAGTTGGGCCCGGCGGCGAGCGGGTGCGGCCCGGCATGCAGCAGCACGAGGGTATCCATCTCGAAGCGCAGTTCGACGCACTGGCCGGCCTTCGCATGCCCGGGAGCCAGCCGCATCACGCCGTCGTCATCGACGACGACCTTGCTGAAGAAGTTGATGTTCGCGACGAGATCGCGTTCGCCCAGCCCGTATTTGCCGAGCTCGACCAGCATCGCCTCCCGACCACTCACATGGCGCGAGTTGCGTTGCTCCTGGAACCGCGTGGCGCCGTAAAGCTTCGTCAGCGATTCCGCATCGGTGAGGCCACAGAGCGGGTCATGCCAGCCGCAGGTGTCGGAGACGATGGAGCACAGAATGCGGCCCATGTCCGAGTAACACACGCAGCCGGTGGTGAGGTGCGCGGTGTGCTGCGCCTTGAGGGTATCCGCCATGTTGTAGCGCTCGAGCGGCTGCTCGCGGCTGTAGAACAGGGCCGCGACGTTCGCATCGTCCGCCCGCGCGGTGAGTCGCAGCGCCGTTCCGCGCCGCAGGACGCCGGACCAGTGCGCGCCCCCGATGATTTCTTCTTCCCAGAGCATCTCGTTCTAGTTCGTCTGTTTCGAGTTCGTCGGGCACTTGCACGACTTTGGTGAGCCGGAGTGCAAGGGATGTACCAGCACGATGCGCGCCTGCGTCACCCCAACCACGCAAGACGCCTGGAACGTTGCACTCGAATCGTGCCGTCCGCGGATTGTTTGCATGTAGTTGGTGCACGGCTGGGTCGATGCGGTGAACCGAACCCCCATGCCGTGAGTGAGCCTGCGGCACACCTCTTGCAAATTTGATCCGCAGAATGTGCGCCTAGGGTTCCGGTTGAGAGATCAACGCTGGTCCGAGAGACGCAGTCCGTTGGTACGCAGGGATGCGCCGGGGATACACGGCGGGACAAAAGCCCGGGAGATGCCTCATGACCTAAACAACACGGGAGAGACTCTCATGGCTCGTACGTTTTCGCGCGCACTCATTTCCTTCGTGCTCGCCACCTTCGCATTGACGGCCGCGCATTCGGCGACTGCTGCCGAGAAAACAGAATTCAAAGTCGCCTGGAGCATCTACGTCGGCTGGATGCCCTGGGACTACGCCGGGCAGAGCGGCAGCCTCAAGAAGGGGGCCGACAAGTACGGCATCAAGATCGAGCTCACACAGATCAACGACTACGTCGAGTCGATCAACCAGTACACCGCGGGCCAATACGACGCCTGCGTGATGACCAACATGGACGCGCTGACGAT
>JAEZCR010000228.1 GCA_023433465.1 Pseudomonadota bacterium
GGACAGACTTCGAGTCTGTCCCCGGCGGCGCTACTTCCCCGACATCTCGTTGAGCAGCGCGTCCGCCTAGTAAACCTTCGTCAGCGCCTCGCGCATGATCGCCGGGTGCACGGCGACCGCACGGTTCTTCTCGGTATCGAACCAGTACGAGCCCGAGATCGAGTGGATGTTGCCGTCGAACAGCAAGCCGACCACTTCGCCCTTCGCGCTGATCAGCGGGCTGCCCGAATTGCCGCCGACGATGTCGTTGTTGGTCACGAGGTTGAACAACGTGGTCATGTCGAGCTGGTCGCGCACGGCGAGCCAGCTGTCCGGAACCTTGAACGGCTCCGCCCCGGTGGCGCGGTCGAACACGCCCTGCAGACGCGTGAAGGGATGGACGGGCTTGCTGTTCTCGACCCAGCCGCCGACCCTTCCCCAGTTCAGGCGCAGCGTGAACGTCGCGTCCGGATACACGCTCGTGCCGAGCGACGCGAAGCGTGCCCGGGCAATCTTCTCGGAGGCGAGGTCGATCGGCGCCTCGACGTTGTCGTCGAATTCCTTGCGCAGCTTGCGCGCCGCGGGCTCGAGGTCGCGGGCCATGACGATCAGCGGATCGTCGGAGGCGGCGATGGCCGCCTCTCCGCCTTTCCACAGCGCCATGCGGACCGCCGGGTCGCCGAGCTTCGTGCCGCTGACGAGTCGGTTCGCGAGCTCGGTGGGCGACTCCTTCGAGAGCAACTGGCGGACGACGGGATGATCCGGTCCTAACCACTCACGCATGCGTTCGAAGCCGAACGCGAGCCGCAGTTTCTCGAGCTCCGGGTAGACGGGAACCGCGGCGCCAAGCTGCTGCTCGACGCGCGGCAGCGCCGCATCGGTGAATTCGCGGAAGCGCTGATCGTTCGGCTTGGCGCGCTCCGCGGCGCCGCGCACGAGCGCGCGCGCGAACGTCACGAGGCGACCCTGGAATCCGGCGCCCTGCTCGATGAACAGGATGGGCAGGTAGTTGCCGGAGTATTCCGCCTGAACCTTCTCGATGTCGGCCCACGGGTCGCCGATCGCGGCGCGCAATTCGTTGTTGGCCGCGACATAGGCGCGCAGGGATTTCTCCTCGGCGGTCTTCCGCTCGAACAACGCGTCCTCGAGGAGCGCGTCGAGTTGCTTGCGACGCACCTTGATGGCGTTCTCGACGCCCTGGATCTGGTCGCCGACGATGCGCGCATTCTCCGGGCTCTCTTCCGAGAACTGGATGTAGCGGCCACGCAGTTCCGAGTAACGCAGCAGCCAGTTGGGCAGCTCCATGTTTCGCTGCCACTTGAGCTGGGCGACCGTGAGCAGGCGATTCGTGGTGCCGGGATGACCGGAGACGAGCACCGGATCACCGTCCGCCGGACCCGCGAAATTGATCTTGAGAAAGGTCGGGGTCTTCGCCGGCTTGCCGTTCTCGTAGGCGCGCAGAACGCTCATGTCGAGGCACCAGCGCGGGAACTGGAAGTTGTCGGGATCGCCGCCGAACGCCGCGATCGATCCTTCCGGGGCGAACGCGAGGCGCACGTCGGTATAGCGCTTGTACTTGTACAGCCAGTACTGGCCGCCCTGGTACAGCGTGACGGCCTGGCACTTGAGCTTGCTCTGCGCTTCGCACGCGGATTCGAGCTTGGTGAGCTCCGCCTTGCGCGCGTCGTTGGCGGCCTGGTCGCTCTTGCCCGCCGTCGCGGCATTGACCTTCGCCGTGATGTCTTCCATCTCGGTGAGCACGTCCGCCACCTGTGTCTGGCACTTCTTCTCGCTGGCGCGATCGCGCGCGAGGAAGCCGTCGTCCACCAGGCTCTTCTCCTTCGAGGAGAGCTCCGCGAGGCAGCCCACGACGCAGTGATGGTTCGTCAGGATGAGGCCGTCGCCCGAGACGAAGGAGCCCGTGCAGTTCGAGAGGCGCACGGTCGCGCGTCGCACGCGATCCAGCCAGGCCTGGTCGAGTCTGGTGTTGAGAGTCGTGTTGGCTTTCTCGAGCGGAAAGCCATGAAAGGTCCACATGCCTTCGTCCGCGCGCGCGGCGGAAGAGCAAGCGAGTACCAGCAGTGCGGCGCCTGCCGCGTTGATCCAGCGCATCATCGGGAAATACTCCAGGAAGTCTTGAGCCGCTCGCGCGGTCGTTGCCGCGATTATTGCTCACAATGGCTCGCGCCGGCTCGTCGAGCCGGCATCGCGAGACGCTGGATGTTCGGGATATCGCGTCCCGCGTTCGGTTCGGCGCGCCGGGGCGTCAGGCGCGTCCGACTAGTCGAGCGTCGGCAGCAGGAGTAGCAAGGTTCCTTCGGGCGATTCGATGAGCGCACAGTGACGCGGGTCGAGGCCGCGCGGCAGATCGCTCTCGAACTCGATCCCGAGGGCTCGCAGGCGCTCGATGCGCTCGCCCATGTCGGCGGCGCTGAATACCAGCATGGGTACATCCAGCGTGCGCGGGCGATGCACGCCGAGATCCAGGTGATCGCTCGTCATCGACATGCGCAGGTAAGGCGATTCGCTTTCACCCATCGCGACGAAGCCGAGCGGTTCCCAGAACGCGCGCATCGGTTCGAAGTCCGCGGCCGGCAGACTGAACTCCGCGAAATCGCCGAGCAGCGACGGTTCGCCCAGCTCGCGATCGCCCGCGAAATGCGTCGGTGCTTCCTGCACGCGGACCGCCTGTCCGGAAGGATCGAGAAATCCGAATTCGTTGAACGCGTCGTCGCCCGTGCGCTTCCACGCGATTTCGACGCCGAGTTTCTCGATGGCGTGCGCGTGTTGCGCGGCGCCGGGCCGCACGTACGTGATGGTCGGCGACGGGAATTTGAACTGGTGCAGCCCGATGTACAGTTTGCCGTCGGTCAGCGCGCCGTACGGATGCTGCCAGGTGTCCGTCGTGCCGACCTGCGTGAAACCGAGACGCTCGTAGAACGCGACCGATCCCGCGATGTCCGCTGTCTCGAGACTGATTTCGTGAAACTTTCCGAGCACTCGCGCGCGAGTTTACTTGGCTTCCGTCGCCGTTGCCTACGCTGCGTGTTCGCGCTTGCGCAACAGCAACGCGGCCAGCCAGGTCATCGCGGCGCCGATCGTGCAGAACCACAGCGGAGGCTGCCAGCTCGCGATCGGGACATAACCCATGGCCTGCACCGCGAGCGCGGAGAGCGCGAGCTGCGAGAATCCGAAAATGCTCGCGGCCACGCCCGCGTAGTTCGGCGCTAGCCTCACTCCGTGCGCGATGACGTTGGGCAGCGAGAGGCCCTGCCCGAACGAAAACACCGCCATCGGCCCGAACACCGCGAGCGGATGTGAATACCCCAGCAGGACCAATGCCAGTGCCGCGCCCGCGCCGATGAGCTGCAGTTCGAGACCGAACATCATCTGCCGGTGGACATCGTGCCTGGGGCCCGACCGCGACACATGCAGGTTGCCGAGAAAGTATCCTCCGGCCAGGAACAGGTAATACAGGCCGAACTGATCGGACTCGAGCTTCAGCACCGCGACCATGACGTACGGCGCGAGTGACGCGAACACGAAGAACATCACGTACACGAAGGCGGACTCGGCCGCGTAGCCGATGAACGCGGGTTTGGCGATCACCGCTCGCGATTCACGCCACAACACGGCGAAGCTGTGGGTATTGGCGCTCGCGGCGCGGGTTTCCGGCAGCCAGGTGAAACAGGCGACCGCCATGACGAATGCGGCGCCGGCCAACATCAGGAAACCCGCGTGCCAGCCGATGTGGCGCGTCACGATTCCGCCCGCCAGCGGCGAGAGACTCGTGCCGAGCACCAATGCCATCGTGAGGATGGCGTACATGCGCGCGAGCTCGCGCTCCTCGAACAGGTCACCGACGCTCGCGCGCGAGACCGTGATGCCCGCGCCGCCGGCCGCGCCCTGGATGACTCGCGCGACCACGAACAGCCCCATCGTGGGCGCGAAGTAACACAACAATGCCGCGATGCCGGAGATCGTCACCCCGCCGATCAGTATCGGGCGGCGTCCGAACCGGTCCGCGAGCGGACCCGAGAGCAACACGCCGAACGCGAACGAAATCAGGTAGGCGGTGACGGTGAGCTGCGCCGTGCCGGTGTCGACCTGGAAGTACTCGCCGATGCTCGGCAGCGCGGGCAGGAAGAAGAAATTGCCGATCGAGCCGATCGCGCTGCAGGCCGCGAGCAGCGGAATGAGATGGCGGGCGCGCATCGAAGTCAGCCGCGGATCATCAGATCCCGCCGACGCACACGTATTTGAGCTCGGTGAATTCGAGAATGCCGTACTTCGAGCCTTCGCGGCCGATCCCGCTTTCCTTCACGCCGCCGAACGGCGCGACTTCCGTCGAGATGAGCCCGGTGTTGAGGCCCACGATGCCGTATTCGAGCGCCTCGGTGACGCGCCACGAACGCGCGAGGTCGCGCGTGTATAGATAGGCGGCGAGTCCGAACTCGGTATCGTTCGCGAGGCGGATGGCCTCTTCGTCGGACGACGCGCGGAACAGCGGCGCGACGGGTCCGAAGGTCTCCTCGCGCGCGAGCAGCATGTCGCTGGAAACGTTGGTGAGCACGGTCGGTTCGTAGAACGTGCCGCCGAGCGCGTGGCGTTTGCCGCCCGCGCTGATGTTCGCGCCCTTCGATCTGGCATCGGCCACGTGCTCTTCGACTTTCGCCAGCGCCTTGTCGTCGATCAGCGGGCCCTGGTCCGTCTCGCCCTTGAGACCGTCGCCGATGCGCAGCTTCTTCACGGCCTCGACCAGCTTTCCCGCGAAGGCATCGTAGACCTTCTCGTGGACGATGAAGCGGTTCGCGCAGACGCAGGTCTGGCCGGTGTTGCGGTACTTGCTCTGGATCGCGCCCGCGACCGCGGCGTCGAGATCGGCATCGTCGAGCACGATGAACGGAGCGTTGCCGCCGAGCTCGAGGCCGACCTTCTTCACCGTGCCGGCGCACTGCCGCATGAGTAGTTTGCCCACGGGCGTCGAGCCGGTGAACGTGACCTTGCGTACCAGGGCGTTGCCGGTGAACTCGCCGCCGATGGCCTTCGCGTCGCCCGTGATCACGTTGAACACGCCGGGCGGTATGCCCGCATCGATCGCGAGTTTCGCCATGGCGAGCGCGGAGTAGGGCGTCTGCAGCGCCGGCTTGCACACGAACGTGCAGCCCGCGGCGAGCGCGGGCCCGGCCTTGCGCGTGATCATCGCCGCGGGGAAATTCCACGGTGTGATCGCCGCGACCACGCCGATGGGCTGACGCAGCACCATGATGCGCTTGTCGGCCTGGTGCCCGGGAATGATGTCGCCGTAGACGCGTTTGCCTTCTTCCGCGAACCACTCGATGAACGCGGCGGCGTAGGCGATCTCGCCCTTCGACTCCGCCAGCGGCTTGCCCTGCTCGGCGGTCATGATGACCGCGAGATCCTGCTGGTTCGCGATCATGAGATCGAACCACTTGCGCAGGATGCGCGCGCGTTCGCCCGCCGTCTTGCGCGCCCAGGCGGGCATCGCCGCGTGCGCGGCCTCGATCGCCCGCCGGGCTTCGGCGGCGCCCATGTCGGGAACCGTGCCTAACTTCTCCCCCGTGGCCGGGTTGATCACGTCCGCGGTCGCGCCGCCGTCGGCATCGCGCCATTGGCCGTCGATCAGGCATTGCTGCCTGAGCAGCGAGGAATCGGCGAGCTTGATCATTTCTTCTCCATTTGCGCGGCGAGGAACGCGAGTGTGCGTTCGCGCGCGAGTTTCGCGCTCGGCGCGTCGTAACTCGCGCGCTCGTCGCAATTGAAACCGTGATCCGCGGGGTAGAGATGGAACGTGCCGTTCGGATCGGCGGCGCGGATCTGCTCGATGTCGGTCGACGGGATGTACGGATCCTTCTCGCCGAAGTGATACATGACGGGCCGCCGCGGCGATTTGCCGAGATGCTCGCGGATCTGCCCGCCATAGTAGGCGACGGCGCAGGTCATCGGCAGTCCGCAGGCCGCGACGTAGGCCAGCGTTCCACCCCAGCAGTAGCCGATGACCGCGACACGGCCGGCATGTTTGATCACGTTGATCGACGCGGCGAGATCGAGCATCGTCTTCTCGATCGGAATCTGCACGCGATAGCCACGGCCTTCCTTCACCTCGGGTTCCGAGTATCCGAGCTCGATGCCTCGCCGGATCCGGTCGAACAAACAAGGCGCGATCGTGACGTAGCCATCGGTCGCGTAGCCGTCGGCCACGCCGCGGATGTGATGGTTCACGCCGAAGATCTCCTGCGCGATCACCAGCGCGCCGCGCGGCGGACCGGCCGGGGCCGCGAGCCAGGCGTTGAATTCGTGGCCGTCGCGGGCCATCAGCGTCGTGTATTCACCCATGCGTATACCTCGATGTCATTTTGCCACCGCCGGGTCACGTCGCGCGTCTTCCGAAGGTAGTATCGCGGCCAGAGTTCTGTAGGGAGATGCCGATGCGTCTTGCGTCGAGTTTGTTTGCACGCCCGGACGCGTCCATCGCGGCCGGCGAGAGCCGATAGGCCGCACGGATGGTCACGCGTCGCAACGCGATCAAAGGTGGCATCGCGCTTGGAGCGGTCGTCGCATCGGGCCTGCGCTCGCCAGCTCACGCGCTGTCGATCCTCTACCGGGAGAACGCGACCCGGCTTTGGTATCGCCAGCCCGCCGAAGCCTGGACCGAAGCCTTGCCGCTCGGCAACGGTCGCATCGGCGCGATGGTGTTCGGCGGCGTCGCACGCGAGCGGCTGCAACTCAATGAAGACACGCTGTGGGCAGGCGGCCCCTACGATCCGGCGAACCCGGAGGCGCTGACGGCGCTGCCGCGTGTGCGCGAGCTGATCGCGGCCGGCAAGTACGCCGAGGCGCAGGCGCTCGCCGATGAAAAGATGATGGCGCGACCGCTGCGCATGCCGTCCTACCAGACGATCGGCGATCTCATGCTGACGTTCGCGCCATCATCGTTCGCCGAGAATTACGTGCGTCAACTCGATCTGGATGAAGCGATTTCGCGGGTCAGCTTCCGTCGCGACGACGCGGAGTACTGGCGAGAGACTTTTGCCTCGGCGCCGGACCAGGTGCTCGTCCAGCACATCAAGTCGGACAAACCTGGCGCGGTGAGTTTCAGCGCGACATTCGAAACGCCGATGCCCGGTGACGTCTCGAACGATGGCGACGATCTCGTGCTGCGCGGCACGAACACTTCTCAGCAGGGGATTCCCGCCGCGCTGCGTTACGAGGCACGGGTGCGTGTCATGGCGCAGGGCGGTACCGTGCGCGCGCGCGACCGCGGCATCGTCGTCGAAGGCGCGGATTCGGCGCTGGTGCTGGTTGCAATGGCGACCAGCTTCCGGCGCTTCGATGACGTCAGCGCGGATCCTGCGCAGCAGACGCGAGCCCGGATCGCGGCTGCATCCCGCAAGTCGTACGAGAAACTCCGCGACGCGCACGTGCTCGACCACCAGGGCCTGTTCCGGCGCGTGTCGCTCGATCTCGGCGCGACGCAGGAGAGTCATCGGCCCACGGACGTGCGCATCCGCACGTCGCAGACCTCCAACGATCCGCAGCTCGCCACGCTGTACTTCAACTACGCGCGTTATCTATTGATCGCCTGTTCACGACCGGGAACGCAACCAGCGAACCTGCAGGGATTGTGGAACGACAAGTTGTCGGCGCCGTGGGGTTCCAAGTACACGATCAACATCAACACCGAGATGAACTACTGGCCGGCGGAGCCGGGCAATCTCGCCGAGTGCGTGCTACCGCTCGTCGCGATGGTGAAGGACCTCGCCGTCACGGGCGCACGCACCGCACGCGTGAATTACGGCGCGCGCGGCTGGGTGGCGCACCACAATACCGACCTGTGGCGTGCCACCGGCCCGATCGACGGCGCCATGTGGGGCATGTGGCCGACGGGCGGCGCCTGGCTCTGCAAGCATCTCTGGGATCACTACGACTACGGGCGCGACCGCGCCTACCTCGCCGATGTCTATCCACTCATGAAAGGCGCGGCGGAGTTCTTCCTCGATACGCTGGTGAAAGATCCGTCGGGGAAATACCTCGTCACCAGTCCTTCCGTCTCTCCCGAGAACAACCATCCGCACGGCGCGTCGATCTGCGCCGGTCCCGCGATGGACAGCCAGATCCTGCGCGACCTCTTCGCCAACTGCATGGAGGCCGCGCGGATTCTCGGGGTCGACGCGGAGTTCCGTAAGGCCTGCGCGAACGCGCGCGCGCAGTTGCCGCCGGATCGCATCGGAAAGGAGGGGCAGCTTCAGGAGTGGATGGAGGACTGGGACATGGAGGCGCCCGAGCGGGATCACCGCCACGTCTCGCATCTCTACGCGTTGTTTCCGAGCGAACAGATCAGCGTGCGGCGCACGCCCGAACTCGCGGCCGCGGCGCGCAGGTCGCTCGAGCTGCGCGGAGACCTTTCCACCGGCTGGGCGATCGCGTGGCGCATCAACCTGTGGGCGCGGCTCAGGGAGGCCGAGCACACGCACGGCGTGATCAAACTACTTCTCGATCCGTCGCGCACCTATCCGAACATGTTCGACGCGCATCCGCCGTTCCAGATCGATGGGAACTTCGGCGGCGCGAACGGCATCCTCGAGATGCTCCTGCAATGTGTCGATGGCGAGATCGAGCTGCTGCCCGCCCTGCCGCGGGCCTGGCCTTCGGGGACGGTGCGCGGCGTCCGCGCGCGCGGCGGCTTCGAACTCGACGTCGATTGGCGCGAGGGCCGACTCGTGTCCGTGAGGGTACGTGGCAGGCCCGGAGGCGAGGCTCGCCTGCGCTACGGCGATGCGGTGCGCACCGTGCGCGTACGCAAGGGACGCGAGCTCACGTTGGACGCGCGAGAGTTCGCCGTGGCGGGCTGATGGCCACCGACTATCCGGTCACGATGGCGATCCGCACCTTGCGGCAACATCGGGTCGAGTTCACGCCGCATCTCTACACCTGGGAAGCGCACGGCGGTACCCGCGCGTCCGCCGAGCACCTCGGTGTCGACGAACACAGCGTGGTGAAGACGCTGATCTTCGATGACGACGCGAAGAAGCCGCTCTGCATCCTCATGCACGGCGATCGCGAGGTGTCGGCGAAGAATCTCGCGCGCCAGACAGATCGCCGCAGCGTCGCGCCGTGCCAGCCCGCGGTCGCCGACCGCCATTCCGGCTACCAGGTCGGCGGCACGTCGCCTTTCGGACTCAAGCGCGCGATGCCCATCTACTGCGAGAAGACCATCGTCGACCTGCCGCGCATCTACATCAATGGCGGGGCGCGCGGATTCCTGGTGGGCATCGATCCGCGGGAGCTGGTCCGCGTGCTGGCCCCACGACTCGTGGAAGTCGCGACGGGTTGAGCGCGCGCCGCGCGGGCTAGCTACCTGCCCGGGCGACGCGATTGTCGAGCGCCCCAAAGATGCTGCGGCCCTCGGCGTCGAACATCTCGATCGAAACGCGGTCGCCGAACTTCAGGAAGGGCGTGCGCGGCGCGCCATGTTCGAGCTGCTCCAGCGTGCGCTTCTCCGCGAGGCAACTGGACCCGCGCGAGCGGTCGTAGTTGGAGACCGTGCCCGAACCGACGATGGTGCCCGCGCCGAGCCGGCGAGTCTTCGTCACGTGGGCCACGAGCTGCGCGAAGCTGAAGGTCATGTCGGTGCCGGCATCCGGCCGGCCGAACTCGACGTCGTTGATGCGACTGAACAGCGGCAGGTGGATCTTGCAGTCGCGCCAGGCTCGCCCGAGCTCGTCGGGCGTGACCACGACCGGCGAAAACGCGGTCGCGGGTTTCGACTGGTAGAACCCGAAACCCTTGGCGAGCTCGCCCGGGATCAGGTTGCGCAGCGACCAGTCGTTCACGAGCGCGATCAGTTTGATGTGCCCCGCGGCCGCGGCGGCGTCCGTGCCCATGGGCACGTCGTCCGTGATCACCGCGACCTCGGCTTCGAGATCGATGCCCCAGTCCTCGGAGCCGAACGGCACGGCATCGCGTGCGCCGAGCAGGTCGTCGGAGCCGCCCTGGTAGACGAGCGGATCCGTCCAGAACGAGGTGGGCATCTCGGCGCCGCGCGCCTTGCGGACGAGTTCGACGTGATTCACGTAGGCGCTGCCGTCGACCCACTGGTACGCCCTGGGCAGCGGCGCCGCGCACGACGCGGGGTCGAACGGCATGACGTCCACCTGGTGATGCCCGAGGTCGAGCGCCGCGGCGCGTTCGGCCAGCCGCGGCGCCACCTGCGCCCAGTCGTCGAGTGCGGCCTGCATCGTCGGCGCGATGCCGGGCACGAGCTGGCAACGCGTGAGATCGCGGCTCACCACCGCCAGGCGGCCGTCGCGGCCGCCGCGCCGGAGCGTGGCCAGCTTCATTTCGCGGACTTCCAGCTATCTACATACCCGGGCCACTCGATCTTCATCGCGCCCGGCGCGATCTCGAGCGCATCGCGCGTGTCGATCATCACCGCGTATTCGTCGGTGGCGGGCTTCGATTGCGTGAAGACGTTCTTGAGCGCCTTCGGATGCGGGCCGTGCGTGAAACCGCCGGGATGCATCGTGATCATGCCGGGATGGATGTTGTCGCGGCTGAAGAAATTGCCCGCGTGATAGAAGATGACCTCGTCATAGTCGTCGTTGTTGTGGAAGAACGGCACTTTCATCGCGCCCGGATCGGACTCGAACGGGCGCGGCACGAAGCTGCAGACGACGAAGCGGTCCGCGAGGAACGTGGTGTGCGCGGACGGCGGCAGGTGATAACGGTGACTCATGAGCGGCCGCAGGTCGCGCATGTTTATGCGCACCACGGACAGATCGCCGTGCCAGCCCACCGCGTCGAGCGGGTTGAATGGATAGGTGACGGTGGATAACGCGCCGCGGCGCTTGATCTCGACGCGCCATTCGCGCTCGTCCTGCTGCGCGCGGAACACGTCGTCGATGCGCGGCGTGTCGAGCATCGCGGCGTCGAAGATCGCGTGCGGGCCGACGAGGCCCTTGTCGGGCAGGCGATACGAGTTGTTGGTCGCTTCGATCAGCAGCGCGCGCAGCGGCTGCGTGCAGGTCATGCGCCACATGGTTCCGCGCGGGATCAGGATGTAGTCGCCCGCCTCGAACGGCAGATGACCGTAGTCGCAGAACAATGCGCCGGCGCCTTCGTGCACGAACAGGAGGTCGTCGCCGTCCGCGTTGCGCGCGAGCGCCGGCATGTCCGAATCGAGGCGCCAGAAGCGCACCCGAGTCGCCGAGTTGAACAGCAGCTCGGCCGCGCTCCAGGGTGATGGGGCGTTGTCCGCGAGCTTCGTGCAGTCGAACGCGTGCGGTCGCAGCGGCCCTTCGAAACTGGACCAGCCCGTGGGTGGATTGCGGTGGTAGAGATGCGCCGCCGGCCCGAAGAACCCTTCCTTGCTGATCTCGCGCTCGTACGTCCCCGCCGGCAGGTCAGCGTGCGCCTGCCGCGAAGCCTGTCCCTCGACCCTCGGAAAGTGGACGTAGCGCTTCATGCGCCCAATTTAGTTTCATTTGAAACCAAATGGAAGAAGGTGCCTGGCACGGAAAACCCGGGAGAAGCGGTGATGTATCCGGACTACCCGTCGCGGGTCGCCGCTTCTCCCGGGTTTTCCGTGCCAGGCACCTTCTTCAACTACGCCTTTTCGAGGATCGCGGTAACGCCCATGCCCCCGGCGGTGCAGATGGAAATCAGGCCGCGTCGGGCGGTAGCGGATTCCGACAGGAGCTTGGCGAGCTGAGCGACGATGCGCGTGCCGGTGGCGGCGAACGGGTGGCCGATCGCGACGCTCGAGCCGTTCACGTTGAGCTTCGAGCGATCGATGCCGCCGAGCGGCCGCTCCAGACCGAGACGCTCGCGACAGTAGTCAGGCGACTCCCACGCCTTGAGCGTGCACAACACCTGCGCGGCGAATGCCTCGTGGATCTCGTAGAAATCGAAATCCTGCAGCGTGAGGTTCGCGTCCGCGAGCATGGCGGGAACGGCGTAGGCGGGCGCCATGAGCAGGCCCTCGTTGCCGCCCACGTAGTCGACCGCCCACTGCTTGCTGTATGTGAACCATGCGAGAATCGGCAGGTTGCGCTTGCGCGCCCAGTCTTCGCTCGCGAGCAATACGGCCGACGCCCCGTCGGTCAAAGGCGTCGAATTGCCCGCCGTGAGCGTGCCCTGTCCAGTGCGCCGGTCGAACGCCGGCTTGAGCATGGCCAGCTTCTCGACCGTGCTGTCGGCGCGCACGTTGTTGTCGATTTTGAGCCCCTGGTACTCCGGCACGACGAGATCGCTGTACCAGCCGCGCGCCCACGCCTTGCCCGCGTTGACGTGACTGAGATTCGCGAGCTCGTCCTGTTCCGCGCGCGAGATCTTCCAGGTCTTCGCCATCTGCTCGCAGTGCTCGCCCATGGAAAGTCCCGTGCGTGGCTCGAGCACGCCCGGCATCACTGGTTTGAAATGCCTGGGCCGGATGCCGAGAAACGGCGTGATCCTTTGACCCAGAGTCTTGCCGCGATACGCGCGCAGCAGCAGCTGCTGATAAGACCTCGGATACACGATCGGCGGATCGCTCACCGTGTCGAACCCGCCCGCGATCCCCGCATCCATCTGCCCGAGCGCGATCTTCATCGCGATCGAGATGGCGGCGTCCAGCCCCGTGCCGCACGCGCGCTGCATGTCGATGCCGGGCGTCGCCGGGTCGAGCCCCGACGACAACACGCACTCGCGCACCAGGTTGAAGTCCTTCGAATGTTTGAGCACTGCGCCGCCCGTCACGTCGCCGAGCCGCTCGCCCGCGATTCGGTATCTGGCGACCAGCGCCTGCAGCACCGTGGTGAACATGTCCTGGTTACCCACGCGCGCATAGGCTCCGTGGCCGCGCGCGAACGGAATTCGCATGCCCCCGACGATTGCGACGCGACGAACGTTGGATCCGACCAGCATGACTGAAACTCCGCGACTGACCGCGGGCTAGGATGCCATGCCGCCGGAAAAAAAACGCCCGTGCCGCGGGGGAGGCCGAGACACGGGCAGAGCGGGATCAGCCGCGTCGAAAAGGGTTTCCTCTTACTGGTTGGCTCATCACGCTGACGCCCACGATCCGCAATTTCCGTCATGCTGCCGCCGCATCGGCAGCGCGATTCAGCGCGAATACGGGGAAACCCGGTCAACGTCGCGCGCGCGCTTGCTAACATCGCGTCATGAAATCCCACGTCACACTCATCGCATCCGCGCTGCTCGCCGCGTGTGCCACCGCCCCCGTGCCAACGACACCGGACGCCACACTCAACGCGCTCGTCGACGAATACTTCGAGCGGCAGCTCGAACTTGCGCCGATGGCGGCGACGGCCATCGGCGACTCGCGCTACGACGATCGGCTCGACGAAACGACGAGCGCGGGATTCCGCGAGCGCACGGGCGCGATCGAACGCGACTTCCTCGCGCGTGCGCGGCTCATCGACGCGGTGCGGCTGTCGCCCGGTGCGCGCATCACGTGGGACATCTTCGTCGGCGAGCGCGAGATCGCGATCGAAGGGCTGAAATTCCCCGAAGAGCTCCTGCCGCTGAACCAGATGAGCGGCCTGCCTATGGACCTCGCCGTGTACGGTTCGGGATCGGGTCCGCAACCGTTCGTCACCGTGAAGGACTACGACCGGTTCCTCGCGCGCGTGCGCGAGTTCCCGCGCTGGGCGGACGGCGCAATCGAGCGTATGCGCGAAGGCATCGCGCGCGGCGTCACACTGCCGCGGCCCGCGGTCGTGAAGGTCATCCCGCAACTGCGCGAGATCGTCACTTCGAAGGTCGAGGACAGCATCTTCTGGGCGCCCATCGCGGACATGCCGAAGGAGTTCCCGGGGTCCGAGCGCGAACGCATAGCGGCGGCCTATCGAGAGGCGCTCGCCGGCGAAGTGCTGCCCGCCTACGCGAAACTCGCGGACTTCATGGAGCGCGACTATCTACCCGCGGCGCGCACGACCGTCGGCTGGTCCGCGTTGCCCGACGGGGCGAACTGGTATCGCTGGCGCATCCGCCAGTCGACCACGATGGATCTGCCGCCGGATCGCATCCACGAGATCGGGCTCGCGGAGGTGGCGCGTATCCGCGGCGAGATGACCGCCGTCAAGGAGCAGGTGGGGTTCAAGGGCGACCTCGACGCCTTCTTCACGCATCTCGAGCAGGATCCGCAGTTCTATTTCGACGACGAGGCGGAGTTGTTAGGCGCGTATCGCGACGTGAAGCGCCACATCGACGCGTTGCTGCCGAAGCTGTTCGTCGACTTCCCGAAGGCGGACTACGAGATCCGCCCGGTCGAGCCGTTCCGCGCGCAATCCGCCGCGGGCGCGTCCTACCAGGCGCCGTCGGCCGATGGGACGCGGCCCGGCATCTTCTACATCAACACGTTCAACCTGAAGGCGCAGCCGCGGTTCGGGCTCGAGACCCTGTCGCTGCACGAGGCGGCGCCAGGGCATCACTTCCAGATCGCGATCCAGCAGGAGCTCACGGACCTGCCGCGGTTCAGGCGATTCAACGGATACACCTCGTATTCGGAAGGCTGGGCGCTGTACGCGGAGTCCATCGGCAAGGAACTCGGCGTGTTCACGGATCCGTACCAGTGGTACGGCCGGTTGTCGGATGAAATGCTGCGCGCGATGCGCCTCGTCGTCGACACGGGGCTGCACTCGAAGGGATGGACGCGCGAACAATCCATCCAGTACATGCTCGACAACTCGTCGCTTGCCGAGAGCGACGTGACGGCCGAGGTGGAACGTTACATCGTGTGGCCCGGCCAGGCCCTCGGCTACAAGCTGGGCCAGCTGCACATCAGCGCGTTGCGTGCAAAGGCCCAGGCGCGCCTCGGCGACGCCTTCGACGTGCGCGAGTTCCACAGCCAGGTGCTGCGCGACGGCGCCGTGCCCATGGATGTGCTGACCGCGAAGATCGATCGGTGGATAGACGCGCGCGGAAAACCCCGCGCAGTGAAGTAAGACGGTGCCTGGCACGGAAAAGCCGGGAGAAGCGCCGATGTCTCGCGGGTCAACTGGCCCTCGGCGCCGCTTCTCCCGGCTTTTCCGTGCCAGGCACCGTCTTCACCGGTAGCCGTACCCCAGGGTCTCGATCTCCACCACGACTCCACCCTCGAACCGTATCCGCCGCATCAGCTTGTTAGGCCCGAGGTTGTAGACCCAGCTCTCGACCTGGATCTCGATGAAGTCCTCGCCGATGTAGTGCGGCCGGCCGCGGTAATCCCAGACGACGGGGCGGCGGAACACGCTGCGTCCCGAGATGACGTCCGTCGGCTCGCCGCACTTGGCGGCGACCTCGTCGCGCGTGTCGCCTTCCGACACGATCTTGCTGCCACAGCGGAGCGCCGCGAACGAAGGGGAGGCGGCGAGCAGGCCGAACGCGATGATCAGGGCGGCGCGTTTCATGGGGCCACCATAGGCCTTCCGTCCTTAACCGACAATGAACGGCGTCGCGCCGTCCGAATCGTTAACATCATCCGGCGAACCTTTCTGGCGAGGAACGGCACTCAACGTATTCATGGGCAAGGCCATCCGCAGGAAAACCGCAGCTTCGATGCTTTCGCTCGTCCTGGCCTGCGGCTGGGCCGCTCGCGCGGGCGCCACGGATTTCACGCTGACACCCGCCGAGATCCAGAAGCTGAATCAACGCGAGGTCGTCATTCGCGCCAAGGTGGACCAGGGCAGTCAGCGCAAGGGTACCGTCCGCGCGGCTATCCAGATCGAGGCCTCGCCGGACATCGTCTTCGGGATGATGACCAACTGCACCGATGCCCTGCGCTACGTGCCCCATCTCGAGGAATGCCGCGTGCGCGATTCCGCGCCGGACGGGAGCTGGCAGCTCATCGAACACGAGATCGATTTCGGGTGGTACACGCCACGGCTGCGGTGGGTGTTCCGCGTCGACTTCGAGGGAAAGTCCGTCATGCGCTTCCGCCAGGTCAGCGGGGATTTCAAGGCGAACGAGGGCATGTGGGAGCTCGAGCCCGATGACACCGGCACACGCACCCTGCTGCGATACCGCGCCTACATCGACCCGCCCGGCTTCGTGCCTAACTGGCTCGCGCGCTCGACGTTCAAGCGCGAATTGCCGCAGATGCTGCAGGACCTGCGCCGCCTTTGTGAGGCCCAACAAGCCGCGAGCACGCCCGCCGTCATTTCTCCCCGCTGACGGGCCTCTCCCTATCGACTGATTGCGGAACACGCCGCCCAGACGGCAAGATGCCGGCCCCTCATGAGAGCCGCCATCGACCGCACCTTCGAACAAACTCTCGCGGCGCTGATCAACAGCGGCGAGCCGCAGATCATTCAGGGCGGCCGCAAGGGCGTGGAGAAGGAGTCGCTGCGCGTGCCGCCCGACGGGCGCATCGCGCAGACGCCGCATCCGCGGGCGCTCGGCAGCGCGCTCACCAACGAGAACATCACCACGGATTACTCCGAGGCGCTGATCGAGCTCGTCTCGCCGACGTTCCGCACGAGCTGGGAACTGCTGCAGTACCTGCTCGACCTTCACCAGTTCGTCTACCAGCACCTGGGTGACGAACTCCTGTGGGCGACGTCGATGCCTTCGATCATCGACGGCGACGCCAACATCCCGATCGCGCAGTACGGCAAGTCGAACATCGGACGCATGAAGACCGTGTACCGCAACGGACTCGGCGTCCGGTACGGGCGCATGATGCAGGCGATCTCGGGCGTGCATTACAACTACTCGTTTCCGGAAACCATGTGGCCCGCATGGGCCGAGATCGTGAAGTCGCGGGAATCCGGGCAGGAGTTCATCTCGGACAGCTACTTCCACCTGCTGCGCAACTACCGGCGCCATGGCTGGATCGTGCTCTATCTATTCGGCGTCTCGCCGGTGGTGTGCAACTCCTTCCTGCGCGGCCGCAGCGTGACGCTGCCGCGCCTGTCGAAGGACACCTCGTACGAGCCGTACGCGACGTCGCTGCGCATGAGCGACATCGGCTATCGCAACCGCAACCAGGCGGGGCTCTCGGTCTCGGTGAACAGCCTCGAGGAGTACGTGCGCGACCTCGGGCGCGCGATCACCACGTTGCACCCGCCATACGAGAAGTTAGGCGTGAAGGTCGACGACGAATGGCGCCAGCTCAACGCCAACATCCTGCAGATCGAGAACGAGTACTACAGCTTCATCCGCCCCAAGCGCGTCGCGCGTTCGGGCGAGCGTCCGACCAAGGCGCTGCTGCGCGCCGGCGTCGAATACGTCGAGGTGCGCGCGCTCGACGTGAGCGCCTTCGACCCGGTCGGCGTGAACCAGAACAAGTTGCGATTCCTCGAGATCTTCCTCGCGTTGTGCCTGATGAAGGAGTCGAAACCGATCGGTATCGGCGAACAGGACGCGCTGGATCAGAATCATGTGACAGTCGCGCGGCGTGGCCGCGAGCCGGGACTCACCCTTAAGCGTGATGGCCGCGATATACCGATGCGTGACTGGGCCCGTGAGCTACTCGATTCGATGCAGGGTGTCGCGGAGATTCTCGATCGCGGCGATCCCGCGCGCCCCAATTCCGCGGCCCTCGCGGTACAGGCCGCAAAAGTCGATGACGTGGCGCTGACCCCGTCGGCGCGCATGCTGGCGGAGCTGGAATCGACCGGCGAATCGTTCTTCGATCTGGCCCTGCGCATGTCCCGTCTGCACAAGGAATATTTCCTCGCGTTGTATCCGCCCAACGTGGAGCGCCAGGCCGAGTTCAGGAACGCGGCGGAGGAGTCTTTGATCGCGCAGGCGAGGATCGAGGCCGCCGATAGACTCAGTTTTGAACAATATATTTCCGAGTACACGTCGGCCTGAAAAACTGTGACGCAGTTCGAAGTATTGACATATCGATAAATTCTTGTTCGAGAAGCGGATTTTTCACATTCGGCGTACTAGAATCCCTGCCCAGAAGACCGGATGGTCGAATGAATTCAGGGACTGCAATGAAAACCAAAAATCAGACCGAGCGTGATCTGCTCGAGTTGAGGAAGTCGTCGGCGGCTAACGAAGATTTCTCTACGCAGGATACGAGCGCCACGGGGCGCAACCAGGCGTGGAGTCCGTACGAAGTCTGGCGCACGCGCGTCAAACATCCTGTGCACCACCTGACGCCGGACAAGACTCAGCCTCGTAGTTGAGTTTCTCGCGGCAGTGGATCGATGGCCTGTTAGGGACAGGTCGACAGGGGAGTGAGGCAGTTGCGCCACGACTGCCGAACAAATAAAAAGCGCTTGGGGAATCGAGCGCGGGGTCGGTCCAATGGCGCAAGGGAAAAAGTCATCTCCTGACAAGTCGGATACCGCGCGCCTGCTCGCGGAAGGTTTCCGGTTCCTGCGTTTTCCCGAACCACTCGAAAGCGATTTTCGCGCCGAACATCGCGCGCGCCTGCGCCCCTGGACGCGGCTCGCGATCATCGTGTCCGCGTGCACCGTGTTGGGCTTCGCGATCCTCGATCACTTCGTGCTCTCGACCGAGCACTCCCGCATCGCGAACATGGTGCGGTTCGGGCTGCACGTGCCCGCCGTCGTCATCATGCTGATCTGCACCTCGCGGCGCTTCTACGACCGCTGGTACGACATCGGCATCGGATTCGTCGCGCCGGTGTTCGGCATCGGCACCGTGATCATGTCGACGACGGCGCTGCCCCAGGAAGTACCGCTGATCGGCGGGCGCCTGCTGCTCGCCTCGCTGTTCTTCTATTTCATGATCGGCCTGAGGTTCCGCGAGGCGCTGCGCGCGAATCTCATCGTGTTCGGCGCGCTCGTCTTCGCGTTGGTGCTGGGTAGTTTGCCGACGGCGACCGCGACCTACCTCACGTTCACGCTGTTCTGCGCCAATCTCATCGGCTGCGCGGGTCTGTATGCGCTCGAGCACGCGAATCGCACCGCGTTTCTCGAGCATCGGCAGCTCACCGAGGTGGCGACGCACGACGGACTCACGATGCTGCTCAATCGCGCCGCGTTCGAAGACCAGATCCGCCGCGTGTGGCAGCAGGCGCAGCGTGACCGCCAGACCGTCGCGGTCATCATGATCGACATCGATTGCTTCAAGTCGTACAACGACCGCTACGGACACATCGCCGGCGACGATTGCCTGCGCCGCGTGTCCGTCGCGCTGCGCGATGCCGCGCGGCGTCGGCCGCTCGATTTCGTCGCGCGTTACGGCGGCGAAGAACTGATCGCGGTGCTGTACGGCGCGGACAAGTCTTATGGCGAGAGCATCTCGCGCAGCCTGCTCGCGGCCGTGCGCGAGCTGCGCATTCCGCACGCGAATTCGCAGACGCAGCCGTACGTCACGGTGAGTGTCGGCGTGGTGTCGGTGGACGCGTATCGCGTCGCCTCGCACGACGTCGCGATCGAACTCGCGGACCAGGCGCTGTATGCGGCCAAACACCAGGGCCGCGACCGCTACGTCGTCGCCGAGCCCGCCGCGCAGCGCGTTGACCCCGCCGAGACCGCCGTTCTTCCCCTCAAGGAAGCCGCCGGTAGCTAGGGTGGGGATTAGGTGCCGGTGTAAAAAGTGGGGATTAGCGCAAGCGAAAGCGCGCTGCTAATCCCCACTTTTTACACCGGCACCTAATCCCCACCTCACCTGTAGATCGCGACTTCGTGCCGGCCTTGCGAGGTCCGCACGCCACGGAACATTCCTTCGCTATTGAACTCCATGACGATCTCGCCTTGGGCATCGATCGCGATCACGCCGCCGTTGCCGCCGAGCGACTTCATGCGTCCATTGAGCACGTTGTCCACGGCCTTCGCGAGCGGAATCTTCAGGTACTGAACCTGCGCGCAGATGTCGTGCGCGACCACGGTGCGGATGAAGTACTCGCCGTGCCCCGTCGCCGACACGGCGCAGCTTTCATTGTTCGCATACGTGCCCGCGCCGATGATCGGCGAATCGCCGACCCGACCCCAGCGCTTGCCGGTCATCCCGCCCGTCGACGTCGCCGCGGCGATGTTGCCGTCCAGATCGAGCGCCACCGCGCCCACGGTCCCGAACGCCTGCAGCTCGTTCTCCCGCACCCGCGCCCCGCGCAGCATGCGCTCGAGCTGCTGCTGCCGGGTCGGTGTGCGGAAGTACTCGTTCGGCACGAGATCGACGCCCTGCAGCTTCGCGAACTCCTCGGCGCCTTCGCCCACCAGCATCACGTGCGGTGACTTGTCCATCACGAGCCGCGCGAGTTCGATCGGATTCTTCACGTGCCTGAGCCCGGTCACCGCGCCGGCGGCCAGTGTCCTGCCGTCCATGAGCGAGGCGTCGAGCTGCGCCTCGCCATTGCGGTCGAGCACCGCGCCACGTCCCGCGTTGAACAGCGGGTTGTCCTCCAGGACACGCACCGCCGCGATCGTCGCGTCGAGACTCGTGCCGTTCCGCGACAACACGGCGTATCCCGCATCGAGCGCCTCTTCGAGCCCCGCGCGATACGCCTTCTCCTGTGTCTCGCTCATGTCCGTGCGAGACAATGTTCCGGCGCCGCCGTGAATCGCGATCGCAAACATCTTTCCTCCGGAGCGCTGTGCGCCTGTCTCAGCCGCACGCCCAACGCAAGTGCAAGTGAGCGTTAACAGCACCGCAATGGAAACTGCGACCGTTCGCAGCGGCCTCATCCGACTCTCGAAAGTTTGATTCGCCGCCATTTTTCCGGCTCCTGCGGCTATGCTGTCGCCGTTTCCGGATCATATTTAAAAGAACGTACTCATGCTGACCCGTATCCGCAGCCTGCTCGTCGCCAACCGCGGAGAGATCGCCATCCGGGTGATGCGCGCCGCGAACGAGCTGGGCATTCGCACCATCGCCGTCTATTCGCAGGAAGACCGTTTCTCCCTGCATCGGACGAAAGCCGACGAAGCCTATCTCGTGGGCCGCGGCAAAGCGCCGGTCGACGCCTACCTCGACATCGAGGACATCCTGCGCGTCGCGGTGGAAGCGAAAGCGGACGCGATTCATCCCGGCTACGGCTTCCTCTCGGAGAACCCCGAGTTCGTCGAGGCCTGCAATCGCGAGGGCGTCATCTTCGTCGGCCCGACGCCCGAGATCATGCGCGACCTCGGCAACAAGGTCGCCGCGCGCAACCTTGCGACGCGCGCGAAGGTGCCCGTGATGCCAGCCACGCCGCCGTTGCCGGCGGACATCGAAACCTGCAAGAAGCAGGCGGCGGAGGTCGGCTATCCAGTGATGCTCAAGGCGTCCTGGGGTGGCGGCGGCCGCGGCATGCGCATCATCGAGAACGACGCGCAGCTCGCGGAGTTGCTGCCCGTCGCGCGGCGCGAAGCGAAGGCGGGCTTCGGCAACGACGAGGTCTATCTAGAGAAGCTCGTGCGCAAGGCACGGCACATCGAAGTGCAGATCCTCGGCGACACGCACGGCAACCTCGTGCATCTCTACGAGCGCGACTGCACCGTGCAGCGGCGCAACCAGAAGGTCGTCGAGCGCGCGCCCGCGGCGTTCCTGACCGAGGCGCAGCGCAACG
>JAEZCR010000238.1 GCA_023433465.1 Pseudomonadota bacterium
TGCGGTCGTGGCGCCCCGAAATGGCGCAGGCGATCGTCGTCATCGTGCACGGCGTCAATTCGCACGGGGGTCAGTACCTTTGGACGGGCGAACAGCTTGCGAAGGCGGGCTTCGTCGTATATGCGCACGATCATCGAGGGCGGGGCAAATCCGCCGGCCCGCGCTTCTACATAGACGACATCAGCGACTACACCGAGGACCTGGGCACGGTGATCGCGCTCGCCAAGTCCCGTGACCCGGGGTTGCGCGTATTCGTGTTGGGACACAGCGCGGGCGGTGTCGTGTCGTGTACCTGGGCGCTCGATCACCAGCAGGAGATCGCGGGGTTCGTCTGCGAGAGCTTTGCGTATCGCGTGCCGGCGCCCGCGCCGGTGCTCGCGCTGGTGCGCCTGCTCGGCCGGATCGCGCCCAAACTACCGGTACTCGCGCTCAAGATGAAGGACTTCACGCGCGACCCGCGGGCGCTGGCCGAGCTCGAAGCCGATCCGCTGTGCCGTGGCGAAATTCAGCCCGCGCGAACCGTTGCGGCGCTGTTGAAGGCCACCGATCGCATGAAGGCGGAGTTCGGCACCTTGAAGCTGCCGCTGCTGATCATGCACGGCACGCTCGACAAGGCGACAGTCCCCGCCGGCAGCCAGGAGTTCTACGATCACGCCGGCTCCGCGGACAAGACGCTCAAGCTGTACGAGGGGCACTTTCACGATCTGCTCAACGACCTCGGCAAGGAACAGGTGCTGGCCGAGATCGTGGCGTGGATACGCGCGCGCTAGGAGTTCCACCACGCCGATATCGTGAACGCGGACCTGCTTGCGTACATCACGTCGGGCTGAGGTTTTCCAATACCTCGTCGCACGGCGCGCTGACCTTCAACGTCAACAGATGGTCGGCGCGTGTGCGGCCGAGATTGACCGCGGCGATGGGTTTTCCGGCGGCCGCTGCCGCTTCCGCGAAGCGGAATCCCGAATACACCATGAGCGACGTGCCCACGATCAGCAGCGCATCCGACTGCGCGATTCCCGCGAACGCGCGATCGACGCGCTCGCGCGGCACGGACTCGCCGAAGAACACGACGTCGGGTTTCAGGATGCCACCGCATTCGGAGCAGTCGGGGACGAGGAATCCGCCGTAGTCGCGGCCATCGATGTCGACGTCGCCATCGGGCGCGACGCGTCCTTCGATCTCGGCCCATTCGGGATTGCGCGCCCGCAGTTGAATCTGCAGTTCCGCTCGCGGCACGGAATGACCGCACTGCATGCAGCGCACGAGATGCAGCCGGCCGTGCAGGTCGATGACGTCGCGGCTGCCGGCGGCCTGGTGCAGCCCATCCACGTTCTGCGTGATGACGAGCGACACGGGGCCGTTCGATTGCATCCGCGCGAGCGCGCGATGCGCGGCGCTGGGTTGCGCGCGTCCGATGTGGGGCCAGCCCACGGTGCTGCGCGCCCAATAGCGCTGGCGCACCCGCGGGTCGGTCATGAACGGGCGGAATTCCACGGGTCGCGCGCGTTTCCACTCGCCGCGCTCGTCGCGGTAGTCGGGGATGCCCGAGCTCGTGCTCACGCCCGCGCCGGTGAGCACGGCGATGTTCGTGTGAGCGCGGATGAAGTCGAGTAGTTCGTTCATCGCGGCAGCAGCGGCGGTTGCGCCATGAATCGCGGCCTCGAGCCTCGATGAGGTTGGCCGGCATGCACGACGAATGGATGACATAGATAGACGGTGCCGGCCTCGCCGCACGCGAGGGCCTCGCGGCGATGCGCCGTCTCCGAGAAGCCATTGGCGGCGAGCTCGCGCAGCGACAGGCCGGCCTCGCCAGCGGGTTCGAGGATGCGCGCCATGTCGACGTGTGAGCCGACGCGAATGCGCGTCGGTGCGTCGTTTTCGCCCACATCCGAAAACAGGAACAACATCAGCAGCGCGCGGCCCCGCGAGCGCGCATTCACGCGCCACGAAAGAAAGTCGGGATCCGCGTGACCGAAACTTGCATCGACGTGCCAGCCGGTATCGCCCGGATCTTCGTCGTGCGGGAAACGTACGGGAAAGGTCCCCATGCTCATGCAGGGCAGCCACTTGCCGACGCCGACGAGCTGGTCGAATGCCTCGTGAAGCGGGCGTGTGTTCGCGGCCTGGACGAAAGGAGCCTGCGTATACATCCCCAGGCGAATCACCGGCCGGGTCCAGGTGGCCCTCTCAGCGGGGTCGCATCCCGTGTCTTTCCACAGGATGGCGCGCGCCTCTTCCGCGAGCTCGCGCGGAAACGCCCGCTCGACCTTTACGAAACCATCCGTTGCAAATATTTCGAGTTGTCCGGCAGTCAGCATGTGATTCGTCGATTATCCGTGTGTCCATTCGGCTATACAGGGAACATCCCCGGAGCCATTCCATGCAGCCCATTATCACCGCATTCGAGCGTTCTCCCGACCGGGGCAGGGGCCTCGCGCGCGACACGCGCGTCCGCTGGGCGCTCGAAGAGGTAAATCAAGCCTACGACGTCCGGCTGGTGTCGTTTGCCGCGCTCAAGGAGCCCGCGCACCTCGCGCTCAATCCGTTCGGCCAGATTCCGACCTACGAGGAGGGAGATCTCGCGCTGTTCGAGACGGGCGCAATCGTGTTCCACATCGCGCAACGCCACTCGGGACTGCTGCCGCAGGACGGCAAGGCCCGGGCGCGCGCGATCACATGGATGTTCGCTGCGCTCAATACCGTCGAGCCGCCGATCCTCGAGCTCACGTACGCGAAGTTCCAGGAGGGCGACAAGCCCTGGTATGAGGAGCGGCAGCTCATGGTCAGGGATCGCGTGCGCGCCAGGCTGGGACAGCTCGCCGCGCACCTGCGCGATTCGGAGTGGCTCGACGGCGCGTTCAGCGCGGGCGACCTGCTCATGGTCTCGGTGTTGTTGAGACTCAAGTCGACGGGAGTCGTGAACGAATTCCCGAAACTCGCGGCGTACGTCGCACGCGGTGAGGCGCGGCCTGCCTACCAGCGTGCGTTCGCGGCGCAGCTGGCGGTATTCAAAGCCTCGAACGAGGCCTAACCAACCGAACCTCTCGCCTTGAAAAGCCGCGTCTGGCGGCGGGACACCTCGACTTCCTGCCCATCGCGCAACCGCAGGTGCAGCCGGCCGCCTTCGCCGGGCGTGACCTGCTCGATGAATTCGAGATTGACGATCTGCGCGCGGTTCGCACGGAAGTAACGAGCCGGATCGAGCATCGACGAGACGGCGGTGAGCGAGCGGCCGAGCAGCGGACGTTCCTTGCCCCACAGCAGGCGCACGTAGTTCCCTTCGGCGTTGAAGGTGCTGACTTCGCGGAGCGGCACGAACCAGCAGCGATGTCCGTCGCGGATGAAGAGCTGCTCGAGCGGAGGCGACGGAAACTTCTGCAGCGCGGCCGCGAGGCGTTCGGGTTCGATCGGTTTCAACAGATAGTCGAGCGCGTTGACCTCGAAAGCCTTCACGGCGTACTGGTCGTACGCGGTGGTGAATACGATGCGCGGCACGCGCTCGAGCTGCGTCAGCAGATCGAATCCTGTTCCGCCGGGCATCTGTATGTCGAGGAACACGAGGTCGGGCGACAGCCTTTCGATGGCGCTACGCGCCTCGTCGATGTTGGCGGCCTCGCCGATGACTTCGACCGCGGGGATCTCGCCGAGCAGCCGCCGCAGCTCGCGGCGGGCGAGGGGTTCGTCGTCGACGACGAGCGCCTTCATGCGGGCAATCTCACTTCCGCGATGGCGAGGCGGGGATTCGACAGTTCGAGCTTCAGGCTCGCGCGCACCCCGAACAGCAGTCGCAATCTTCCGGCCGCGTTCCGCAGGCCCACCCCTTCGCTCGACACCGTGGGTTCCGGACGCGGATTCTCGACCCGCAGCAGAAGTTTGTTGCCGTCGAGGCGGGCCACGATGCGCAACGTGCCGCCTTCCCGAAGCTGCGCGATGCCGTGTTTGATCGCGTTCTCGACCAGCGTCTGGAGCAGCATCGCGGGGACCCGCGCGGAACGCGCCGCCGACTCGATCTCCCGTTCGACTTTCAGCCGATCTTCCAGCCGCAGCGCCTCGAGCGCGAGGTAGTCGTCGACCATCTCGAGCTCGCGTTCGAGCGTGACGAGGTCGTCCTCGCCCGAGGCGAGCGTGTAGCGCAGCATACGCGCGAGCTGGGTCACGGCCTCGCGTGCGCGGGTCGGATCATCGGCGATCAGCGAGCGCAGCCCGTTCAGCGCGTTGAAAAGGAAATGCGGATTGAGCTGCGACTTGAGCAGGAGCAGCTCGGACTGGTGCCGATGGCGCATCGTCGCGAAGGCGAGATACAGCGCCACCCACGCAATGTGGAGCAGCAGGATCAGGATGTAGAGATTGCGCAGCTGTCCGCCCTCGGACAGCCTGTGGTAGAAGGCCGCGGTCAGCGGCGGGACCGGGGTGCCGTAAACCGCCTGCGACAATGCCAGCGTCAGTAGATAGGAACCGGTGCCGATGACCAGCGTGCCGACGATGACTCTTCCCAGCAGCGCGGCGGGCGGCAGCGACAGCCAGCGGTAGCGCTGGATGACCCACCGCAGCAGGTGCGTGAGGGCGATGCCGCCGAGCGCCGCTCCGCCCCAGAGCATCTTCGCCTTGCTCCACGGCTGCGAGGCGAAGATGACTTCGCCGGATGTCTGCGCGAAGTAGTAGAAGCCCCAGCCGAAGAGCTGCAGCGCCCAGTAGGCGAGCGCGCTGGCGCCTACCTTGCGTCGGCGGCCAGCGCCTGCCGATCGATCGGCTCGCCGCGCAGGATGATCTTGTCGATGCGTGTCCATGCCTCGATGCTCGCCAATGGATTCGCGTCGAGCAACACCAGATTCGCAATCTTCCCCCTCTCGACGGTTCCGTAGTCCTTGTCGAGCCGGAGCCTGCGGGCGTTGTTGATCGTGCCGGCCCGGAAGATCTCCGACAGGGGAATGCCGGCCTGCGCCATCAGCCGCATCTCTTTATATGTGTCATACCCGGGCTGGTTGCCGTATGTCGGAGCCGAAGGCGTATCGCTGCCTAACAACAGCGGCTGACCCAGCTCGTACAGGTAACGCAGCGCACGCATGCCCTGCTCGGAAGTAGCCCAGGTCTCGTTCGCCTTGCGCTGGCCCTCGAGCATGGCAGGGCCGGCCTCCGGTCCGAATATCTGCTTCCTGAACCATTGTCCGGCGTCGGTGCGATACCAGGCGAGCAGGCGTGGCGGCACCACCTTGGTGAGCACCGGATCGTCCAGCAGCGCGGGATCCAACAGGTCCGTGACGCCCGGGAGGACGCGCAGCGTCGCCTGGTAGCCTATCTTCTTCGCGTGAACGTTCTTCAGGTGCGCGGCGACGGTGTCGGGCATGCCGGCCTGGCCGTTGAGATCGTTCCAGCCCCACACGCCGTGCAGGATGATGTCCACGTCGCCGTCGACCGCCATGCGCTGCACGTCGAGCGCGTTGGCGTGCGCCGCGAGCAACACATCGTGTTTCCGCGTCGCGGCGCGAATGCGCCGCAGCGTTTCCATGCTCATGATCGGCCAGTCCGAAACTTCGCCGAAGCCGTCCTCGATCGTGATCTTCACGCACAACGCGCCACTCGCGGCGATGCGGGCGACCACCGCCTCGGGCGTGTGCTCGGCGGGATCGGCGCCATCCGGCAGCGGATGTTCGCGCGCGTTGGCGGGCTCGAAGATGTAGTCGGTGAAGATCTTGTGGCGGATTTCCTTGTCGACGAACACGAGTGGATAACCATCGACGATCGGCGCGGCGCCGCAGCGGAAGATGTCCGGGTGCTGTTTCTGCGCGGCGAACAACTCGACGCGATCGGGACGATTGGCGGTGTCGAGCACCTGTGTTACGCCGAAGTACAGGTAGCTGCGCGGCTGCTGCGCGAAGAAATCCCTTTCCAGCTCCGCGAATGCCGGGTCTTCCGATCCGAAGGGCAGCCCGATCGCATCCGACACGTGAACGTGTGCGTCGGTCAGTCCGGGCGTGAGGAACTTGCCAGTGCCGTCGATCCTGCGCGCACCCGCGGGCAGCGGGATCGCCTTGTCGCTGACGAGCGCGATGCGCCCATCCTGTATGAGCACGTGGCGATTGCCGAGCGGCTGCGGCTGCTCCGGCGAGACGAGCGTGACGTTTTCGATGAGCAGTGCATCGGCGGCGCCAGACGCGGTGCAGTGAATGAGCAGCAGTGCCGCGAGGAGTCGAGTGGCTTTCATGAAGCTAGGCTAACGCTCCAGGAAGGCGTTCGCGCGACTCGATGTGGAGCGGTCGATTCGCCGTGACGAGCGGTCAGCCCGGCTTCAATTTTCGGAACGGCATGCTGCGCATCCGTACGCCCGTGGCCGCGAACACCGCGTTCGCGATCGCCGGCGCGATGGGGCCAACGCCGGCTTCACCTGCGCCGGCGTGGCGCTCGTGGCCGCTCAAGGCCTCGGTGTGGATGTCGATGCGCGGAATATCGGCGAGACGCAGCATGGGATACGTATCGAAGTTGCCCTCGACCACGCGCCCGTTCTCGATGTTGATCTCTTCGTTGAGGCACATGTTGAGGGCGAACACGGCCGATCCCTCGAGCTGCGAACGCACGGCATCCATGTTCAGCACCTGACCGCAATCGAAGGCGATGTCGAGCCCATGAACCCTGAGCTCGTTCGCCGCGGTGACTTCCACCGTCGCGGCGCAGGCCACGGTCATGCCCGCGTGCGGCTTGCCACCCCCGCTGCCGAAATTGCCGATGGCGATGCCGCGGCCGTGGCGCGCGGGTAGTTGGGTGCCCCAGCCGGCGTGTTTCGCGGCCACTTCGAGGCATTTGCTCCAGCCGGCATCGGGCCACTTCGCCAGGATGCGCAGGCGGTACTCGAGCGGATCGATGCCGGCCTTCGCCGCGCATTCGTCGATGAAACTCTCGACGAAGAAGCAGTGCGAGTTGTAGCCGGGCGCGCGGTACTGCCCCGTGAGGATGTGCGTATCCAGCGTGGACGTTTCGATGCGCACGTTGGGGATGACGCCCTTCACGTACGGCGGATCCTCCAGGCCGAACATCACGGGCTTTCGCGCGGCCACGTGCGAGGCGAAAGCTTCGGGCAAACCATCGGCTCCCAGCGACGCGCGCAGGTGCACCGACTGGAGATCGCGATATTTGCCCTGTCGGAACGTCTCCTCACGCGACCAGATCACGTGGACCGGCGTGCCGGGGAATTTCTTCGCGACGGCGAGGACCATGCGCACGTCGTCGCAGCCGACGCGGCGGCCGAAGCTGCCGCCGACCAGCGTCTGGTGAAAGTGGATGTTCTCCTCGGGCAGGCCGGTTTCCTCCCTCGCGATCACCAGCGCCTGGATGACCAGCGCGGTCGGGTGCCACAGGTCCACGCGTTCGGGCGTGATCAGCGCGGTGCCATTGAGTGGCTCCATCGTCGCGTGATCGCTCAGCGGCGTGTGGTAGATAGCTTCGATCGCCTCCGCGCCGGCGGCTTCGACCGCCTTCGGCGCATCGCCGAAATCGCTCATCAGATCATCGGCCGGTTCCTTCAGGCGTGCATACAGCGCGTCGTAGATCTGCTGCGTCGATTTCCACTCCGCGCCCGCGCCCAAGTCCCACGTCACGGGCAGCGCCTCCAGCGCCTTGCGCGCCTGCCAGTAGTGCTCGGCGACCACGGCGATCCCGGCTTGCGCGTCGGTGTTCGCCCAGTGGGCGGGCTTTTCGAACTTGCGCCGCGGTTCGTCGGGATCCACGACCGCGACGCCGCGCACGCCGGGCATGTTCCTGATCTTCTCGAAGTCGTGGCTCACGAGCCGGCCGCCGTGCACCGGGCACTGCAGCAGCGCGGCGTAGAGCATGCCCGGCAGGCGCACGTCCATGCCGTAAACCGAGGTGCCGTTCACCACGGAGCGCGCGTGTGTCATCGGCAGGGTCCGCTTCGTGAGCAGCGTCCACTGCTCGCGCGGCTTGGGAGAGGGTTCCCTCGGTAGTTTGATGGTCGCGGCGCGGGCCGCGCCCTACCCAAACCTCGCCAGGCGTTTCGTGCGCGT
>JAEZCR010000248.1 GCA_023433465.1 Pseudomonadota bacterium
TGCGGGGTGGAGCAGTCTGGCAGCTCGTCGGGCTCATAACCCGAAGGTCGCAGGTTCAAATCCTGCCCCCGCTACCACTTCAGCTTCCTACCTGCTCCAACGTCGTCCGCCCGACGCGCTTCGCGCGTGGCGTAACCCGCAAGTCAATTCCGTCGCCCGAATGGCGGTAGCATGCCGCCGAATACGGCGAAGCTGGGGAGGCTCGCATGCGTTACTTGTCGGTCGCACTTCTGTTCGTGGCTTCGACGGCCGTGGCGCAAAGTTGGCAGCAGATAACCCGTCTCGATTCGAATGGTGGCGTCCTGTTCGTCGACGCTTCCGACATCATGGAAGTGAAGGGATATCGGCGAGCCTGGTTCAAGTGGGCCTATGAGACGGATCAACCGGTCCCGGGTGAGCACCGGGACTCGGTTCCCAAGTCGAAAACGTATCGCTGGATACGAAGCGCCAACCTTTTCCACTGCACGCAACAAACCACCGCGCTCGCGGAACAGCGCTGGTTCAATGCCAAGGACAAGGATCTGGGTAGTCGTCGAGCGGAAACTCTCGATTTCCGGAAGATCTCACCCGGATCCGTCGACCAGCAGATGCTCGAAGCGGTTTGCAGTTCGGAGTCCGTCAGATCTCTAGAGCGCCTCGAGGAGCAGGCGCAGATGACTCGTCCCGTGCAGCCCAAGGACTACTATCCACAGGAATCCATCCGGCGCGGCGAACAGGGCGCGGCCACCGTGAAGGTCTGCGTCGATTCGACCGGAAAATTGCTGCGCGAGCCGGTAGTCACGGTGTCGTCCGGTTTTGAGGCGCTGGATGGCGCCGCGCTCCAGGTCGCGAAAGACTCGCGCTACAAACCGGGTGTGCGAGATGGCGCCGCGCTTGCGGAATCGTGCCTCGAAGTTCCGGTGGCCTTTCGTCAGCTGAAGAACTTTTCCGAAATTGCCGACCTCAGGGCGAAGGTGGTGAAGCCGGCAAATCCGCACGACTACTACCCTCGCGACGCCCGGGCTCGTCGAGAAGAGGGGTCGCCGGTCGTCCAGGCCTGCGTTGGCGGCAACGGAAAGCTGGTGCGCGATCCGGTGATTTCGGAATCTTCGGGTTTTCCTGCCCTGGATGCCGCTGCGATCGAAGTCGCCAGGGCTACGCGATATTCGCCGGCCCGGATTGACGGCGTCGTGGCGTCGGAGTCGTGCATCATGTTCAGAGTCAAGTTTGGACGCAAGCCCGAGCTTGTTCTCCAGTGACCCCCGGTAGTGCTGTCCAGTAGATTGCGCCACATGCGCCACCTTTCGATCGCACTGTTGCTCCTGGCTTCCACGGCCCACGCGGAAGACTGGCAGGAAATTGCCGAACTCGATTCGAACGGCGGCGTGCTGCTGTTCGATGCGGCCGGCGTCACCGAAGTGAAGGGACTTCGGAGAGCCTGGTTCAAGGCCGTCCACACGTCGGACCAACCCATCCCGCATGAATACCTGGAGTCAGTGCCCGCCGCGCTTCGAGCCTATCGATCGGAAAGGACCTTGCGATATTTCCACTGCGGGGATCGCACCGGCGCGGTCATGCGGTATTTCTGGGACAACGCCGACGAAAGCCTGGGTGGCTATCACTACCAGTCCGTCCTGACCTTTCGACAACCTGCATCAGGAAGCGTCGACGAACGCATGCTCGAGACGGCTTGCAATTTCACCGGCGAGTTCGCCGACGCTAAGGCCGCCAAACTACAACCGCCCAGGTACCACGCAAAGTTCCTGCGTCCCGTGAACCCGGACGACTATTACCCGTCCAGCGCGATCAAACGCGGAGAAGAGGGCGCGCCGATCGTGCAGGTCTGCGTCGGCCCTGACGGCAAGTTGCTGCGCGAGCCGGTGATCCTGACATCGTCCGGTTTCCCCGATCTCGATACCGGCGCCATCAAGGCCGCGAAAGCGGCGCGTTATGCGGCGGACACGGAAAATGGCAAACCGGTCGCCGAGTCATGCATGGAGTACAAGATCAAGTTTGCCCTGAGGAAGTGAAAGATCTGAGGCAAATCTCCGGATCCGAGAACTCCCGTCGTGCCCGCCGGCTGCACACCCGTCGGACGGCCCGGAAAAATCTCCCATTCTGGACCGTAAGGCCGTCGCGGCCTCGACTCGGGGCGGCCGGCGCGCACTAACATGGGTTCCATGAAGCGCTTTATGCCGGTGGCCGCGATCGTCGCATTGCTGGGTTCCCCGTTAGCGAGTTCGCAAGTGAGCCAGCCGAGTGATGCCGCGGACCTCGTCCGGGCCATGCGCGCGGACGCGATCATGCTCGAAGCGTCCAGGTCAGCCTTGTCCGGGGCGGTTCGCGAAGGTCACTACACGGCGGCGGAGTGGCAGTGCTTTCAGCAACTGCCGGCCTCGGCATTCACATTCGACCTCGCCCTGTTGCTGTCGCATGAACTGTCGGGCGCGGAAATCCGGGAAGCGCTCGCGTTTTATCGCTCGCCGACCGGAGTGAAATTCGTCGATTTCATCTTCGGAAGCGCCGCGGCGGAGTCCTCCCCCGTGGCCGAACCCGCGATGAGCCCCGATGATCTCGAGGCGGCGAGCAGATTCGTGTCCACGCACGTGGGGAAGAAACTCGCCCGCGACATGTTCCTGATCCAATCGGACGAGAGCCAGCAGATTGCGCGCAACATCGTCGGCGACAGGCTTACCGTGTGCGCGCTTGCGGCGCGGTCAAGGGACGTCGATCCACCCTCGCGCGATCAGCACGGATAGCGGGCGGGAAAATCGCTAGCCCTTGAATCCCTTGGCCACGATGTAAACCTCGCGCGACTGCGCGCGCGACGCGGCGGGTTTGCGGATGAGCACCTTGTCGAACGAGGTGCGCAGATCCTTGAGGTACTGATCCGATCCCGCGCCCTGGAACATCTTCGCCACGAACGTGGCGCCGGGCTTGAGCGTCCTGCGCACGGTATCGAGCGCGAGCTCGAGGAAATACATCGAGGAGGCCTGGTCGGCCGAATCGATGCCCGTGATGTTGGGCGCGATGTCGGAGACGATGAGATCGAACTTCCCGCCGCCTAACCACTCGAGCAGCTTCTCGACGGTGGCGTCCTCGGTGAAATCGCCCTGGATGAAATCCACGTTGGCGAGCGAGGCCATTGGCAGGATGTCGGTCGCGAGCACGCGGCCCTTGGCGCCGACGAGTTTGCCCGCCACCTGCGACCAGCCGCCGGGGGCCGAGCCGAGATCCATGATCCGCATGCCGGGGCGGATCAGCCGATCCTTCTCGTTGAGCTCGATGAGCTTGTACGCCGAACGCGAACGATAGCCGTCGACCTGCGCCTTTTTCACGAAGGGATCGCTGACGTGACGCGCCAGCCACTGATTACTGCTCTTCGAACGCGGCATAATGCGCGCATTCTACCTCTGCCGGGTCGACCGGCCAGGAACCTGAGTGATCCGCATCACAGAGCTGGCGCTGCCGCTCGATTACACGCCCGAGGCGCTGCGCGCCGCCATCGTCAGGCGACTCAAGGTCCGCGACGCGGACCTGCTCGAATACACGCTGTTCAAGCGCAGCCACGACGCGCGCAAGAAGAACGAAGGCATCCGGTTCATCTGCATCGTCGACGTGAAGGTGGCCGATGAGGCGGCGGTGCTCGAACGATTCGCGCGCGACCGGCAGATCGGCGTCGCACCCGACACGTCGTATCACATGGTCGCGAAGGCGCCAGCGCAGCTGGCCGAACGCCCGATCGTGATCGGTTTCGGTCCGGGTGGTTTGTTCGCCGCGCTGCTGCTGGCGCAGATGGGCTTCCGGCCCATCGTGCTGGAGCGCGGCCGTGACGTCCGCCGGCGCACGCAGGACACGTGGGGCCTGTGGCGGCGAAAAATCCTCACACCCGAATCCAACGTGCAGTTCGGCGAGGGCGGGGCGGGCCTGTTCTCCGACGGCAAGCTCTACAGCCAGATCAAGGATCCGAAGTTCTACGGACGCAAGGTGATGCACGAGTTCGTGCGCGCGGGCGCTCCGCCGGAAATCCGGTACGTGAGCAAGCCGCACATCGGCACGTTCCGGCTGACCGGCATCGTGGAAAGGATGCGCGCGGAAATCATCACGCTCGGCGGCGAAGTGCGCTTCGAAAGCAAGGTGACCGACCTGCTCATCGATGACGGACAAATCGAAGGCGTCGTACTCGAGAGCGGAGAAACCCTGCGCAGCCGGCACGTCGTGCTCGCGCTCGGGCACAGCTCGCGCGACACGTTTCGCATGCTCGAGCGGCGCGGCGTCTTCGTCGAGGCGAAGCCGTTCGCGATCGGTTTCCGCATCGAGCATCCCCAGTCGCTCATCGACCGGGCGCGCTTCGGCAAATTCGCGGGCCATCCCGAACTCGGCGCGGCCGACTACAAGCTGGTGCATCACGCGAGCAACGGCCGCGCGGTGTACAGCTTCTGCATGTGCCCGGGCGGCACGGTGGTGGCGGCGACCTCCGAGCCCGGGCGCGTCGTCACCAACGGCATGAGCCAGTATTCGCGCAACGAGCGCAATGCCAACGCGGGCATCGTCGTCGGTATCGATCCGGCGAAGGATTTTCCAGGGGGTCCACTCGCGGGGCTCGTCCTCCAGGAGGCGCTCGAATCGCACGCGTTCGAGCTCGGCGGCCGCGACTACTGCGCGCCGGCTCAGCTGGTGGGTGATTTTTTGCGCGGCGTGCCCTCCCAGCAGTTAGGCGAGGTCGAGCCTTCGTACAAGCCGGGCGTCAGGCTGGGCGACCTCGCGACGGCGCTGCCCGCTTACGCGATCGACGCGATTCGCGAGGCGCTGCCGGCGTTCGGCCGGCAGATCCACGGCTTCGACCGCGACGACGCGGTGCTCACCGGAGTCGAGAGCCGCACCTCGTCGCCCGTGCGTATTTCGCGCGACGCCGATTCGCTGCAGAGCCTGAACACGCGTGGCCTGTATCCTTGCGGTGAGGGCGCGGGTTACGCCGGCGGAATCCTTTCCGCGGGCGTCGACGGAATCAAGGTGGCCGAGGCGGTCGCGCGGGCGCTGGCATGAAACACGACGACATCAAGAAACTGCACCAGAAGAAATTCCGCGAGGAACTCGGGCATTTCGTCATCGAAGGTGAGCATCTCGTGCAGGAGCTCGAGAAGGCCGCCGCGCACCACCCCCGCCTGCGCGCCAGCGAGATCTACGTGACGCGCGACCACGCACACTGGTCGAGCAAACTACCCATCCATGTCATCCAGTCGAGGCAGATGGCGCAGATCAGCGAGACCCGTTCGCCGCAGGGAATCGCCGCGGTCGTGCCGCTGCTCGAAGCCCCGGCCGCGCGGCCGGGCGAACGCGCGATCTATCTTCACGAGATCCAGGATCCCGGCAATCTCGGCACGATCCTGCGCACGCTCGCGTGGTTCGGGAATTTCCGCTGCCTCCTCAGCCCCGACAGCGTGGACGTGCACAATGGCAAGGTGGTGCGCGCGAGCATGGGCGCCATCTTTCATGTGCCGGTCGAGCTCGACGTGCCGATCGACATGTTGCCCGCGCGCTTCGCGCGCATCGCCTGCCTGGATCTCGGCGGAGAGGCGGTCTCATCGCCGGCATTCCGGAAATTCGACTGCTACGTCTTCGGGAACGAGGCGCGCGGACTGCCGCGTAGTCAAATGGGCTCACTCGGCGTGCAGGCCTTCACCGTCCCGGGAACGGGCACGATCGAATCGCTGAACGTCGCGGCGACGGTGAACATCTGCCTCTACGAGCTCAATCGCGCTGCGAAGTAGTCGGGCGAGGGAACCAGTCGACATATTGCGCAACCGCCGCGGGCGCGGGATTTCTCGTCGCGGCGGTAACTGACTATGATCCGGGTCGAGCACACGGCGAATTTCCCGCAGAGGAAGGCGCATTGGGAGAGGTGACCCAGCTGCTGGATGACGCGCGTCGAGGCGACAAGGTCGCGCTCGAGCGTTTCTACACGCGTGTCTACCGCGAGCTGGAAACCGTCGCCAAGGCGCACCTGCGGCGGCAGGGGCCGATGACGCTCATCGATCCCTCTTCCCTGGTCAACGAGGTCTACCTGAGGATCTCGCGCCAGCAGTCGTTGCCCGGCGAGGGCCGCGGCGCCTTTCTCGCCTACGCCTCATCCGTCATGCGCAGCGTGATCGTCGATTACCTGCGCGCGCGCGGCAGCGAACGCCGCGGCGGCGATCAACTCAAGGTGACGCTGAACACCGCGGTCGAGGACCGCGACGTCGGCGCATTCGACTTCGATGCGTTGAATTCGGTGCTTGGCTCGCTGCAACGCGTCGACGAGCGCGCGCACCGCGTAGTCGAGATGCGTTACTTCGGTGGCATGGAAATCGACGAGATCGCGCGCTTCCTCGACATTTCGCCGGCGACGGTGAAGCGCGACTGGACGAAGGCCCGCCTGTATCTGCGGCATCAACTCGTGAACGAGGCAGCTCGATGAGCGGTTCGATCGGCAACGAGGAATTGCAGCGCGATGCGCTGGCGGAGATCGACAGGCTGCTCGACAAGTCACGCGCGGAACGCGCGGAGGCGTTGCACGAGCTCGCGCATTCCCGGCCGGACCTTCACGCCCTCGTCCTGGATCTGCTCAAGCACGAAGAGACGGTGGGCAATGGTTTCATGGAACCGGGAACCACCGGTTCCGGGGAGGGCGCCTTGCGCCCGGACTCGCGCCTCGGGCCGTATCGCATCATCCGTCTGCTCGGCGAGGGCGGCATGGGCGAGGTATGGCTGGCGCGGCGCGATGACGGCCTCTACGAAGGCGAAGTCGCGATCAAGACTCTGCATCCTTACTTCGCGGGCGGCGCGCTCCGCGAACGATTCCTGCGCGAAGCGAAAGTGCTTGGCTGTCTGGCGCATACCAATATCGCGCGATTGCTCGACGCCGGCATTCACGAAGGCGTGGTCTACCTGGTCCTCGAATACGTCGTCGGGCGGCCGATCGACGTCGCCTGCGACGAGGAAAAACTCGATATCCCGAGCCGGCTCAGGATATTCGGGCAACTCTGCGATGCCGTGGCGCACGCGCATTCGAGCCTCGTCGTGCACCGGGACATCAAGCCCGGCAACGTGCTGCTGACGCCGGAGCGCGTGCCCAAACTACTCGATTTCGGCATCGCGAGTTTCTACGAGCCCGAGAAGGGCGGTCCGGCCTCCGACATCACCCGGCTCACGGGCAGGATCTTCACGCCCGAATACGCCGCGCCGGAACAGGTTCTCGGCCAGGAAATCACGACCGCGACGGACGTGTATTCGCTCGGCGTGCTGCTTCACGTGTTGCTCACCGGCCAGCTGCCGTATCAGCCGTCCGACGGCGGGCGGACGAAGTGGGAACACGCGGTGCTCCACCAGGAGCCACAAGGGATGGTGCGCGCGCTGGAACAGCGCGACGACGTCGCGGCGAAGCGCTCCATGCCGCTCGCGAAATTGCGCCGCGAGCTGGCCGGCGACCTCGAGAACATCGTGCAGAAAGCCCTCAAAAAGCGGCCCGAGGAACGCTACGCAACCGTCGCGGCGCTGGCGGAGGACATCAGGCATTACCTGCGGGGCGAGCCGGTTCTCGCGCGCGCCGACTCGGCCTGGTATCGGCTGGGAAAATTCGCGCAACGCAATCGCCTCGCGGTCGGCTCGGCGGTGGCCGTCGTGCTGGCGCTCGGAATCGGCCTCGCGGCGTCGCTGTGGCAGCTGCAGGTGGCGCGCGTCGAGCGTGCGCGCGCGGAGGAATCCAAGGATTTCATCGCGTCGATCTTCCGCTCGGCCGATCCCTTCTACACCGGCAAGGATTCCATGACCGCGGTCGACATGCTGGACCTGGCGCGGCAGCGAATCGACAGTGAACTGGACTCGCAACCGGAGAACGCCGTCGAGCTGCTGACGCTCGTCGGCGAGAGCCAGTTGAATCTCGGTCAGCACGACAAAGCCTGGGAAACGACCGCCAAGGCCGTCGAGATGGCCGAACACCTGCAACCCCGCGACGAGGTGTTGATCGCCGAAGCGCGCGGGCGCCTGGCGGTGATCGCCGGAGAGAAGGGCGAGATGGAACAGGCGCGTGCACTTGCCGCGCAGGCATTGCCGGATCTGCGCAAGTACCAGCCGAGGACCGGACGGACGCTGAAGGAAGTGCTGATCGCGCTCGCATACGTCGAGTCGGACGAGAACAGCGATACTCGCGCCATCTCGCTCGCGGAAGAAGGGGTCGCGGCAGTGACGGCCGCGCTGGGGCCTGCCCACTCGGAGACGATTTCCAGCCGTGCCCATCTCGCCAACTTCCTGCAGGACGCCAAGCGGTTCGAAGAGGCGCGGCTCGTGGCCGAGCAAGCCTTGCAGGATGCAAAAGCAAAGACGTCGTCCGGCGAGAGCGGCGCGCTTCTGATCCAGACGGAGGGCCTGCTCGGAAGCGTGCTTCTCTCGATGGGCCAACCCCAGGAGGCGATCTCGCACCTCGGTGCGGCAACTGAACTGGCGGCCAAGCTCTACGGGCCGAACAACGCATCCAGGTACACCTGGTATTCCGAGCTCGCGCGGGCGCAGTCACGGGTAGGCGACTACAAGGGGCTGCTCGTCACGAGACGACTGGCGTTCGAGGGAAGAGAGCCTGGTCTGGTGCAGGCCAGGGCTCTCACGAATTACGGCCGCTCGGCGCTCGAGGCCGCGCAGGTGCCGGAGGCGCTTCGTCTGCTCGAGCAGGCGATCGAGCAGGAGAAGCAATACGACACCGGAAAGGGCTCCTGGCTGCTGATCGCGCAGTCCAGCTACGGATCCGCGCTCGCGCTGAGCGGCCGATTCGCCGAGGCCGATCGCACGCTGCAGGCCGCGATTCCGCTCGTCCGGGAAGGCAGCAACGACGGACGTGCGCTCGCCTGGAATCCGGTCGGACTGGCTCACCTGCTTCAGTCGCGGTGGCGCGAGAGCGAGGCGGCCTATCGAAAGGCGCTCGGCACGGAAGAGACGCGGCCCAATCCCATGATGCGCGCCGAAGCGCTGCTCGGTATCGGCATCACGCAACTGGAGCGGGGCCAGGCCGCGGACGCGGAAGGCTCGATGCGCCAGGCCCAGGAAGCCGCGGCGGAGATGTACCTCGGCATGACGCCGTTACGCGCGGACATAGCGATGAACCTCGGCCGCGCCTTGCTGGCCCGGGGGAAGATAGACGAGGCCAACCAATCGTTCGCGGCCGCGAATGCCTACTGGCTGGAATACGACGCCACGAACCGCAATGCGGGCCTGGCGGCGTACTGGCTCGCGCGCGGGCGCCTGGCCGGCGGGGAAGAGGACGAGGCGCGCGCCGGGTTCCTGCGCGCCGCCGAGATCCTCAAGAAGTCGCCGCTGCCCGCGGATGCGCGCCAGGCGAGAGACGCGCGGTCGTTGGTCGCGAAACTGTGAGCGAGCTCAGCCAGGCTTGACCGGGTTGCGCGCGAGAACCTGTCCGAGGTACGCGCGAATGTCCGCGACTTCCTCTTCGCACAGTGAATGCGGCATCGGGTAGGCATGCCATTCCACGCGGAATCCCGTCGCTTCGAGGATGCGGCGCGTCTCGTCGCCGAGCGCGAACGGCACGACCGGGTCCTGGGTGCCATGGGCCATGTAGATGGGCGTCGTGAAATTCGCGGCGCTGCGGTCGGTGGCGAATTCGCGCGCGAGCGGTAGATAGCAGGAGAGGGCGATCACGCCGGCGAATTTCTCCGGCTGACGCGTCGCGATGTGCAGCGCCATGGCGCCGCCCTGCGAGAAGCCGGCGAGCACGATGCGATTCGTGGGCACGCCGCGCGTATTTTCCGCGCGGATGAGCGCGCCGATCTGGGCCGCGGATGCGGCGATGCCGGGGCGGTCCTCGCGCGCGCGCCGGTCGATGGCGATGATGTCGTACCAGGCGCGCATCTGGTAACCGTTGTTGATCGTGACCGGCCGTACGGGGGCGTGCGGAAAGACGAAACGCATCGCGGGCATGCCGGCGACCGCGAGCTCGGGCACCAACGGCTCGAAGTCGTGGCCGTCGGCGCCGAGGCCATGCATCCAGATGATCGAGTGGGTGGGGCTGGGGCCGGTTTCGAGGATGACGGTCTCGAGGGGATTCGAAGCGAAGTCGTTCAAGCGATCGTTTCCGAGAGTGTGGTGACGGTGAGATTGGCTGCCCACATGAGCTGGTCCATGACCTCACGCACGCCGGGGAAGATGTGGTACGCGCCCCAGAGCAGGAGCACCGTGCCGGCGATCCACATGAGGCCATGCAGCGCGCCCCAGCCCGGGTGATAACCCTGGCTGCGATGGCGCACGTACTTGAGCGGCGCCGACGCCACGAAGTAGATGAATGCGATCGCGAGGATTCCCACCCACAGCGGGACGCCGTGCGGCAGGTCCCAGCCGAAGATCGATTGCTGCGTGATCAGCGAAAACGTCGCGAGGATCCAGGCGACGAACATCACCGCGCCGATGAACGCGGCGATCGGCAGCGTGATCGCCATGATGCCGCTGCTGATGGGCGGCACCTGCTGCGACATCTGCGCGGTCGCCGAGCGGATCTGCTCGTTCATGCCGCGGAACTGCCGGTTCAGATGCCGCTGTTGGCGGCGCCACTCGCGCCGCCAGCGGTACTGCTTTCCGAATTCTTCAAAGTTTTTTTTTGCGCGGTTGATGAGTTCCTCGGTGTTGAAGGGCATTCCGAAGGCCGCGGCGCGTTCCTCGGCGGTCGTCGCGACCGGCACGATGAACATCAACACGAAGTACACGACGAGCCACAGGCCCGAGCTGAAGATCGTGAGCAATACGAACGCGATGCGCACCCAGGTGACGTCGACGTTGAGATACGCGGCGATGCCGTTGCAGACGCCGGTCCACACCGCGCCCTCGCGGATCTGGTACAGGCGCTTGCGAGGCGGCGGCGTGAACGTCTGACTGCCGGGGGCGGGCGATTCTCCTTCGGTCGATGCCTTTTCGTCGGCGGATTCCACCGGGCCCATCTCGGCGATGATGCGCTCCACCTCGTTGGTGTTCACGACGGTCTTGTGCGGACCGAGCATGGCGCGGCACTTCTCGCCGATGGCCTGCTCGAGGTCCGCCATGACCTCGCTGCGATCCGGGCTGTCCTTGAGGCGCGATTCGGCGCGGTCGAGATAGTCGCGCAACTGGTCGAAGCCCGGTTCTTCGAGTTGGTAGGAGTTTCCGTTGAGGCTGATGCTGACCACTTTCTGCATGGCTTAATTCCCAAATTCGGCGAGGGTGCGGTTGAGGTCTTTCCAGTAATCGTTGAGCGTCGTCAGCTGCGTGCGCCCCTTGGGCGTCAGCTTGTAGTACTTGCGCGGCGGGCCCGCTTCGGACTCCTGCCATTCATAGTCGACCAGTTCTTCGCGGCGCAGCTTCGAGAGGAGGGGATAAAGGGTTCCCTCCTGCGTCGCGAACTCCGTGGGTCCCAGCAACTTCAGCATGTCCGCGACGTAGACCTTGTCGCCCGCCACGATCTTGAGGATCACGAATTCGAGCAGGCCTTTGCGGATCGGGGCTAGTTTTTCGCTGATGTTGTCCATGTCTTGAACAGCTACCTTGGGCGCGCAAGGTACTTGAGTGGAGCATGGTCCGTCAAGAGGGGGCTGTAATCGGCCCGCCGGTGCCGTACAATCCGCGCCCTCGATGGGTGGGGGCGGACTGGTCCGCAGCACCCCCAGTGCGATGTGAAGGCCCCATTGGGGCTTTTATTTTTTGGACCGGCGCCCTTCTTGAAAAACGAGGATGGCGGCGGATTTCTGGGGGCCCGTCAGGGCCTTTTTTATTGGAGGGCGAGTGGACGCGGCATTACACGACCGTCTGATCGCCCGTTTTGAGCCGGTTTTGGCCGAGCTCGGATTCGAACTCGTGGAACTCGAGTTCGTGCCGGGTCCGGGTGGCGGCACGTTGCGCATCTATATCGACAACCCCCCGGAAACGGAGAAGGGGATCGATGTCGATGACTGCGCCAACGTGAGTCACGTGGTGTCGGAAATGCTCGACGCGGACGACCCGTTTCCAGGCAGGTATTCGCTGGAAGTGTCGTCACCGGGACTCGATCGGATCCTGCGTACGCCCGAGCACTTCGCGCGTTACGTGGACAACCGCGTGAAGGTTGAGCTTGCCGTCGCCCGCGAGGGACGCAAGCGGTATACGGGGATGCTGCGCCGTGCGGACGGCGAGAGCATCGAGATGGACGTGGACAATTTTTCGGTGAGCATAAAGCTCGCCGAGATCAGCAGGGCGCGCTTGGCGCCATTGTGAGCAGGTAGCTAGATCATGAACAAAGAAATCCTACTGGTGGTCGACGCGGTTTCGAACGAGAAGAGCGTCGACAAGGAAATCATCTTCGGCGCCCTCGAGGCGGCGCTGGCCTCGGCTACCCGCAAGAAACACGGCGAGGAATGGGACGTGCGTGTCCAGATCAATCGCAAGACCGGTGACTACGACACGTTCCGCCGCTGGAAGGTCTTCGCCGACGACTCGCGCGAAATCGAAGTGCCGCAGCGCGAGGTGCGTCTCGAGGACGCGCTCGACATCGACAAGAACGCCCAGGTCGGCGGCTACGTCGAGGAACCGATGGAGTCGGTCGCGTTCGGCCGCATCGCGGCCCAGCAGGCGAAGCAGGTGATCGTGCAGAAAGTGCGCGAGGCCGAGCGTTCGCAGGTCGTCGATGCGTACAAGGATCGCGTGGGACAGCTCGTCTCGGGTGTGGTCAAGCGGGTCGACCGCAATGGCATCTATGTGGACCTCGGCGGCAATGCCGAGGGCTTCGTGCCGCGCACGGACATGATTCCGCGCGAAATCGTGAAGAGCCAGGACCGCATCAAGGCCCTGCTCAAGGAAGTGAAGAGCGCGACCGAGACGCAGCGCGGGCCGCTGCTGTTCCTCTCGCGCACGGACCGCAATTTCCTGATCGAGCTGTTCAAGCTCGAAGTTCCGGAAGTCGGCCAGGGCCTGATCCAGATCCTGGGCGCCGCGCGCGATCCGGGCGTGCGCGCCAAGATCGCGGTCAAGAGCCTCGAGCCGCGCGTCGATCCCGTCGGCGCCTGCGTCGGCATGCGCGGCTCGCGCGTGCAGGCGGTCTCGAACGAGATCGCCGGCGAACGCGTGGACATCATCCCGCACGACGAGAACGCGGCGCAGTTCGTGATCAACTCGATGTCGCCGGCCGAGGTGCTCTCGATCGTCGTGGACGAAGACGCGCACAGCATGGACATCGCGGTCGCGGAGGACAAACTGTCGCAGGCCATCGGCCGCGGCGGCCAGAACATCCGCCTCGCGAGCCAGCTCACGGGCTGGGATCTCAACGTGATGACCGAGTCCGACGCCGAGGCCAAGAGCGAGACCGAGGCCAAGACGCTGATCGAAGCCTTCATGAAGCAGCTCGACGTCGACGAGAACGTCGCGACGATCCTGGTGCAGGAAGGTTTCTCCACCGTCGAGGAAGTTGCCTATCTACCGCAGTCGGAACTCGCCAACATCGAGGAATTCGACGACGAGATGGTCAAGGAACTGCGCAACCGCGCGCGCGACGTGCTGCTCACGCAGGCCATCGCGAGCGAGGAGACGCTCGAGGCGGGCATGCCCGCGGACGATCTGCTGCTGCTCGAGGGCATGAAGCCGGATCTCGCGCTCGCGCTGGCGCGCCGCGGCGTGCGTACGCGCGAGGATCTCGCCGACCAGGCGGTCGACGACTTGCTGGATATCGAAGGGCTGTCGGCCGACGAAGCTGGCAAGCTCATCA
>JAEZCR010000275.1 GCA_023433465.1 Pseudomonadota bacterium
CAGCACGCCCACGATGGCGAGTACGCCGGCTCCGATGGTGGATTTCTTCATGACTATCGTGACTTGCGTGATTCGAGCGCCACGGCGCTCGCGGCCAGGAAAAACGCGATGATCAGCGTGAAGTACAGGACGTCACGCAGGTCGAGCACGCCTTTCGTGATGTTCTCGAAGTGCGTGTAGAAAGACAGCGCCGCGATGCCCTCGGTGATCCACGGCCACGCCCAGCTGCGCGCGACGTCGAGCACCATCGGGAAGCCGGCCATCACGAGCAGGAAACACACGACGAACGCGAGGATGAACGCGATCACCTGGCTGCGCGTCAGCGCCGACATGAACGAACCCACGGCCAGGTAGGCGCCCGCCATGAAGAGACTGCCGATGTACGCGGCGACGATGACGCCGTTGTCCGGCGAGCCGAGCCAGTTGATCGTAATCCACAGCGGCGTGGTCAGTACGAGCGCCAGGGCGATGAACAGCCAGCCGGCGAGGAACTTGCCGAGCACGGCCTGCCACATCGTGATGGGCTGCGTGAGCAGTAGTTCGATGCTGCCGCTCGCGCGTTCCTCCGGCCAGAAGCGCATCGACACCGCGGGGATGAGGATGAGGAACAGCCAGGGGAGCAGCAGGAAGAACGGCCGCAGGTCTGCCTGTTCGATCTCGAGGATGCGGCCGACGTAGAACGTCAGCAGTCCCTGGAAGAACAGGAAGATGGTCACGAACACGTATGCGAGCGGAGTCGCGAAGTAACTCGAGAGCTCGCGTCGCAGGATGGTACGCACGGGGTTCATGTTCTCGTCCTCAGGCCGCGACCGCGCGGAACACGTCTTCGAGGCGACCCGAAGGCGCCTGCGACTTGAGCGCGGCGGGCGTGCCGTCCGCGACCAGTCTGCCGCGCGCGATGATCACCGCGCGGGTACACACGGCGTCGACCTCTTCGAGGATGTGCGTCGAGATGACGATGGTCTTCTCGCGCGCGATCTCCCCGATGAGGGCGCGCACTTCGTGTTTCTGCAGGGGATCGAGGCCGTCGGTGGGCTCGTCGAGGATCAGCACCGGCGGATCGTGAACGATGGCCTGCGCCAATCCCACGCGGCGCTTGAAACCCTTCGACAACGTTTCGATCGACTGCTCGATCACCGGCTCGAGCTGCAACCGGCCGATCACGTAGTCGAGGCGCACCTTGCGGCGCTCGCCTTCGAGGCGGCGCAGGTCCGCCATGAACGCGAGGAAGCCGCCGACCGTCATCTCCGCGTAGCTCGGCGCGCCTTCCGGTAGATAGCCGAGGGCGGCCTTGGCGGCGAGCGGATCGGCGAGCACGTCGTGCCCGCAGATGCTGGCGGTCCCCGAGGTGGGCGTGATGAAACCGGCGATCATGCGCATCGTCGTGGATTTTCCGGCGCCGTTCGGACCCAGGAAGCCGAGCACTTCGCCCGGCTCCACGGAGAAGGTCAGGTCTTCGACGGCGACCAATCCGTCGTAATGCTTGGTGAGGTTCTGCGTCTTTATCATGGCTTCAGGGTGGCAAAAATCCGCGGCGCCCGGGGCCGGAGATTCTGCTAAAGGATGACGTCGCCGCGCAAGGTTGCGCGAGCCGGCGCGAGTGGCCGGCTATTTCCCGCGGTGGGAGACGATTGCGTCGATCTGGGTGCGATACGTGCGCAGGATGCGGCGGATCTCCGACGGTACGGGACGCTCCGAGAGCCGCGCGATCATTTCGGCGAGCTCGTGCCACTGCCGTCCCCAGCCTAACAAGCGCACGGCGTCCGCGATCACGACGTGCTCGGCTTGCGTGACGGTGGTCGCCGGCTTCTCGGCCGGCTTGCGGGGTTTGACCGCGGGCGCGCGCGCGGGCTCGCGTCGCAGCTTCGCCTGCGCGAGCTTCGCGCCCGAGAGCGCGGGCATCTGGCGCGTGGTTTCCGCCGTGCGCCGGTGTTCCGCGGGACGCGGCTGCGCCTCGACGACGCGCCGGTTTTCCGTGGTTCGGCCGGTGGATTCGCGTTCACGCGCCGGCGTCGCGGCGGGTTTCGCCGCGAGCACGTCGCGTCGTTCGCCCTCCGGCGTCGCGAGCGGGATGAAACGCTCGACCGAGGTCAGTCCGACCAGCGTCGCCAGGAATCCCATGATCTCGATGCCTTCGATGCAGGCGCGATCACCTTCGAGCTGCCGCTGCGCGACGATGCGCTTGAGCGCGAGGATGCGCTTGCGCGCGAGCTGGATGATCCAGCGCTGGGGGCGCTCGTGTTTCGGCCAGGGTTGAACGTGCCAGTAGCGCTCGTCGTCGAGAGCCGCGTAACGGGCGTGCAGGTCCAGGCTGGCCTGCCAGCGATCGAGCAGGGCTTCGAGCTGCGGAGGATTTGCCGAGGCGAGGTCGTTGGCCATGCGCGCGAGGTTAGCGCCGATGCCGCCGCTCGCACGGGATGTGGCGCACACCTTGGCCCGCGACCGCCGCGATTGTGCGCAACAGCAGGGCGTCAGGCGGTCGCGTCGCGGTGCGCGGCGCGGTCGTGATCCGGCGCGCCGCCCCGGGTAGCCAGCGCCGCCTCGATGGCGAGCCGGTACTGGAGCGCCAGGTTCGACCAGCGGAATCGTTCGACCCGCGCCCGTGCCGCGTCGGATGCATGGCCGAAGATCATCTTTTCCAGCGCATGCTCGATGCCGGCGACATCCGCGGGTTCCAGCGTGACGCCGGCGCCGCTTTCGGCCAGCAGTTCGAACAGCGCCGCGCCGCGCGGCGCAAGGCCCAGGATCGGCCGGCCCGCGGCCATGTAGTCGTACACCTTGTAAGGGGTGGAATAGAGCATGTGATCGCCGACCACGGCGAGCAGCGCGTGTGCGCGCTGCAGGACCGGCGCGAGCTCGGCCAGCGGCACGCGCGGCAACACGCGCACGAGCTCCGACAATCCCGCCTCGCGGATCCGCGCCACCTCGGGCGCGGGCAGGTCGCCGTAGGTAGTCAGCAGAAGCTCCCGGCCCGGATGGCGCGCGGCGAGCTGGCGCATCGCCGTGAGCACGGGCACGAGCGAACGCCCCGTGAAGATCTCGCCCGCGTGCACGATGTCGATGCGCGATTCCGCCGGCGCCGGCGCGGATCGGTCGGCATGCCGGGCATCGAATCCGTTCGGGATGACGAAGTTCTGCGCGCTGTTGGTGAACGGAAAGAATTTCTCGAACGACTCGCGCATCGCCTGCGTGTTCAACACGCGCACGGCGCTGCGCCGGACGAGCCCGGACTCGATGCGGCGCGCGAATGCCTGCGCGATGCGGCCGCGACGCCAGAGCGGCCAGTCATAACCGCTCCACGGATCGCGGT
>JAEZCR010000292.1 GCA_023433465.1 Pseudomonadota bacterium
GCGCGGCGGCCGAGCTCGCCCGCACGTTGCCGGACTTGCGACGCTTTTCCGGACTGGGGAGAAACGGGTTCATCGAAAGGTGTGGTTTCCACGGCGTACTCCCGTGACGAATGACGGTCATCAGCAAATCACGGCGCCGGGACCCATGACTACCGAACAACGGAATGGCGATGCGTGGGAGCCGACCTTCGGCCGATGCGCACGCACGCGCGGGGCCGACACGTTCCCTTTCGGACCAGGAGTCCGACGGCCCGAGGGGATCGGTTCCCGCTGCGCGAAGCGGCAACGGGCCGCAATCTGGGCGCCGCGATTGTCATCGCAATGGCGAGGAGGACGCAGATGGAGCAAGTTGAAAAAACGATCGAGGTGAACCGTCCGCTGAGCACTGTTTACAACCAGTGGTCGCAATTCGAGGACTTCCCCGAATTCATGGAAGGCGTCAAGGAAGTTCGTCAGCTCGACGACACGCACCTGCACTGGCGCGCGGAGATCTGGGGCAAGGAAAAGGAATGGGATGCGGAGATCACCGAGCAGGAGCCGGATCGGCGCATCTCGTGGAGGAGCACGTCGGGGGCGCGTAACGCCGGCACCGTGCGGTTCGAACCGCTGGGCCCCGAGAGTACCCGCGTGCGGCTCACGATGGCCTATGAACCCGAGGACGCCGTCGAACGCGTCGGCGACGCACTCGGCATCTTTTCGGCGCGCGTGAAGCACGACGTCGAGGAGTTCAAGCGGTTCATCGAGAACCGGGGTGGCGAAACCGGGGCATGGCGTGGTGAAGTGGACGGCGGCGACCGGGTCCGGTGAGGACGGAAGGGGGACGGCCCGCCCGTTCCCCTTCTAGCTACTTGGGCGCGTTCCCTCGCGCAGGGAATTCCTCGAGTAGATCGCTCACCGCGCTTTGGATCAGCGCCTTGTCCGGAGGGCCGCCTCGCCCGAGCTGGCGCGATACGCGGCCGTTCCAGACTTCCGCATTCCGGGTCGGATCCACCGCGCGCAGGATCAGCGTGCCCTCGCGCACGTTCGTGGACGAAGGACTGCTGACGCCGACGCTCGCGCCGCCGCGGGCGCCCATGCTTCCCACCCCGACTCCGACGCGCACCGGGCTGGACCGTGTCGTGTCCGCCGCGGCGGTTTCGAAATGCAGCACGAGGTCTGGAGAGGCGCCGGCTGTGGCTTCCGCGTAGCCCATCTGTTGCAGCTCATTCGTGATCGCCGCGCGGATGTCGTTGTCGAGGATCGAGACCGGTTGCGCTCCCGACTGAGCGCCGTGGCCCTGCCAGGCGAAGGTCTCGAACTCGCTGAAGTTCGCCTTCGGATCCTTCATCGACTGCACGGGAGACGACGTCGATGCGCACGCAGTGAGGATCAGCGCGGCGAACAACGACAGGAAACGATGTGGATGCTGAGGCGGGTTCATGGGGCAACTCCTCGAAAGAAGCGTTACGCCCTACTAAGACCAAAGATCTCGCTCGATGCACGTCAGACCAAGGTCTTAGTGGTTGCCTCGGTCACTCCCTGCGCGAATTCGCCTGAGGCTCGCCGAACTCCGGCGTTCCGTCGGGATTCCACTTCAACACCTGGGCGCGCGTGGCGCGGTTGGGATCCTGCAGTTCGTTGCCCTGGATCTCCTCGTAATCACGCGCGTGGTAAACGAAGAGATCTGTCTTGCCGTCCGGCGTGGTGGTGAAGCTGTTGTGGCCGGGGCCGTAGATGCCGTTGGTCTCGCTGCTCTTGAATACGGGATGCGGTGACTTCTTCCACGAAGCCGGATCGAGCAGGTCCGCGTCCGCCGACGCGGTGAGCAGGCCGACGCAGTAGTTGTGGTTGGTCGCGCTCGCCGAGTACGTCATGAAGACGCGGCCGTTGCGGATGATCACGGCCGGCGCCTCGTTCACCGCGTACTTGCGCGTCTCCCATTCGTATTCGGGCTTGGTGAGCAACGTGACGCGGCCGGTGATGCTCGTCGGCGAATCCATGCGTGAAATGTAGATGTTGGTGCCCTTGCCTTCCTCGGACGTGCGGCCGCGCTGCGTCCATACGAAGTAGCGCTGGCCCTTGTGCACGAACGTCGTGCCGTCGAGCGAGAAACTTTCCCAACCCGTGTGGATTCGGCCGAGTTCCTTCCATTCACCGGTGAACGGATCGGGCGACTCGTTCATAAGCACGTACGGTCGGATTTCCCAGATCGCATCCGCGCGGCTCGCGGTGAAGTAGATGTACCACTTGCCGTCGATGTGATGGATCTCGGGCGCCCAGATGTGGTGGCTCATCTCGCCCGAAGCGTGTTTGCGCCAAACTACCTTGGTTTCGGCGGTCGCGAGCCGATTGAGATCACCCGCACGACGGATTTCGATGCGGTCATATTCGGGAACTGTTGCGGTGAAGTAGTACTGGCCGTCCGAATGCAGCATCGCGTGCGGGTCGGCGCGTTGCGGTAGCAGCGGGTTGTCGAACTTCACGTCCGACCCGAAAGAGTTGCCCGCAAGCATCAGCCAGGCCGCGGCGCCGGTTGCCGCGAGCCCGGCTCGGTATTTCTTGATACGCATGGTCACTGGTCACACTGCAATGGCGCATTAGTTGGTGGGCCTGCTTGGATTCGAACCAAGGACCAAGGGATTCACGTTGACCGGAAGGTTTCCCTTCCGCGCGGACTATCTCTTCACCCGCGGATGGTCAGCAATCTAACCACCCGGTGGGGTGCGGGACGCTCTAGCCTGTCATCAAGGGCGCTCGAAGCCCCCAGGTAGTCTCTGCACCTTCCGGAGCTGCAGCCCCGGCTTGGCTCAGGATTGCCATGCCGCTCGCGCGACGAAGGTTTCCCTGAATTCATCCCGTCCACTGCGCGGGTTTCCCCGCGCAGGCACCTATTAGATGAGTCCCCTGCACTAACCGCTGTGCTACAGGCCCAACCGGGCGCGATTGTACCGTGCAATGACAAATCGCACTTGCTTACAAAGTGATATCACTCTAGTATCAGCCCAACTGATAAGCAAATGGGTGATGTCGACCCGTGATTGGGAGAGTGAAATGACTACGCCGGGTGGAACGCAGGAAGTCGACTTCAAGAGCACGAGCGGATACCTCGCTCTGTTCCTCGCCTTGCTCGCGCTGGCTGGATTCATCTTTTTCATCGTCGGGCGCCTGCCGCAGATCGCGATTCCGCTGCTGCTGGTGTTCGTCTTCATCGTCAAGGGCGTCTACATCCTGCAGCCGAACCAGTCGGCGCTGATGATGCTGTTCGGCGATTACCGCGGCACGGACTACTCGACGGGCCTGCGCTGGGCGAATCCCTTCATCAACACCAAGAAGGTCAGCCTGCGCCTGCGGAACTTCAACAGCGAGAAGCTGAAAGTGAACGACAAACGCGGCAACCCGATCGAGATCGCGGCCGCGGTGGTCTGGCGCGTGAGCGACACCGCGCGCGCGGTGCTCGACATCGACGACTTCGAGGCCTACGTCCCGGTGCAGGCGGAGGCCGCGGTGCGTCACCTGGCGAACGAGTTCTCCTACGATCATCACGAGGACGAGAACGACGTGCTCACGCTGCGCGCGGGCGGAGATGCGATCGTGAGCAAGCTCAAGAAGGAGCTGCAGGAGCGGTTCGAGAAGGCGGGGCTGTTCGTCGAGGACGCGCGGCTCACGCACCTCGCCTATGCGCCGGAGATCGCGGGCGCGATGCTGCGGCGCCAGCAGGCGGAGGCCATCATCGGCGCCCGCAAGCAGATCGTGCTCGGCGCGGTGAGCATGGTCGAGATGGCGTTGCAGGGACTCACCGAGCGCGGCGTCGTGGATCTCGATGCCGAGCGCCGCGCGGCGATGGTGTCCAATCTACTCGTCGTGCTCTGCGCGGAAACCGCGGCGCAGCCGGTGATCAACGCGGGCACGCTCTACAGCTGAGGCGAGCGCCTTGAGCGAGCCTCCATCACGCAAGGCGTTCCTGTTGCGCCTCGATCCGGCGGTCGCCGCCGCGGTCGAGGCGCTTGCCGCCCAGGAACTGCGCAGCGTCAACGGCCAGATCGAATGGCTGCTGCGCGAGGCTTTGGCGAAACGCGGCCGGGCGATCACCACGACGGCGCGCACCAACGCGCGCCGCCCGAAGAAGGAAGAATGAATCGGGGACAGATCTATTTATTGACGATAACGAGCTGTGAGCGCGGATCTCCGGATATCGTCAATAAATAAATCTGTCCCCATCTTCAAGGAGCGCGTCAGCCGGGCTTGCCGAAGTTCTGGCAGCCCGCGGTCACGGCCGCGTCACCGGGGGACTTCTCGCAGGCTTGCGCGACGCTCGATCGCAACTTCGCGTACACCGCTTCGCGCTCGGGGGTGGTGCTCCAGTCGCGCAGCTTCCCATCGAGCCGATTCAGGCGCGCGAGCGTGCGGCGGTGAATGCGATTCGGGCCGTCGAGCTCGGCGGTGACGGCCAGTCCCACCTTCTCGATCTTCGCCGTGTCATCGGGCGTGAGCCGCATCAGTCCATCGAGGTAGCTGTAACCCCACTGGAAACGTGACGCCGGGCCCTGTGCCTTGTCGTACGCCTCGGCCATGAGCTCGAGCGCGCGCGCCTTGTTGCCGAGATGCTCCTCGACGTCGGCGAGGTCGCCGATGTAGTAGTGAGGCGTGTTGGACGTCTTCGCTTCGATCGCGAGCAGGTCGCGCGCACGCTCCCACTCGTCGAGAGCAATGTAGATGTTGATCGCCGAGTTGACGACACCCGCGCGCACGTAAGGCTCCTGCGGGGTCTCGAGCATTTTCGCCGACGTCGCGAGCGCGACGCTGCGCACGTCGGTGGGCACCTTACCGTCGGCAGCGTAGGCTTTCGCCGCGGTGATCTTCATCAACTGCGCGGCGAGCTGGTCCGCCGGCGCGAACGATGCATTCGCGGTCGCCGCGTCCGCGATGGCCATGTAACGCTCGCGCAGTGACGGCGCGACCTGCGGGAGCGTGTTGCGGGCCGCGACGAAGAACTCGCCGGGAAGTCCGCGCAGCACATCCGCGTTCGCGAGCGCGATGTCCTTGTTCGCGAGCGCCTCGTTCACGCGCACGATGAGCACGGAGAGGGATTTATCCGCCTTGCCGCCCGCCTCGATCGATGCGCTCTGCGCCTTCGCCGCCTCGGCCGCGGCGCGGATGCTCAATCGCGCGCGCTCTTTCTCGAGCTCGGCCGGGCATAGACGCGCGGCGTTCTCGAACGCGGACTGCAGCTTCGAGCCCTCGAAGATTCCATCGTCCTCGAGACCGAACGCGTGATACGCGAGCCTCCGGCAATCGCTGGCATCGAGTGGCGCGGCGCCTTTCACCGCTAGATCGACGACGTCCTTCACCGGTCGCACGTCGCCCAATGCGTTGTCGAGCACACCGGCATAAAGCGAAAGGTCCATGTTGCCCGCGATACGCGTGATCTCCGTGCGATCGGGCTTGAGCACGACGACGGTGGGATAACCCATCACGCGGAACACGTCGCCCCACTTCTGCGCGTCGGGCAGATCGCCATCTAGATAGACGGGCACGAACAGCCTGGACTTCTCGATGAAATCCGGGCGGCTGAACACCGCGGATTTGAGTTGCTTGCACGGCGGGCACCACTTCGCACCCCAGTACAACAGCACCGGCTTGTTAGACGCCTGCGCCGCCGCGAAGGCCGCATCGACGTCGCCATCGAACCAGGCGATTCCCGGTGCGTCGGCGTGGAGGCTCGCGAAATCGACCTCGGACTCGGCCGCGTCGGGCACGACCTTGGCCACGGGGGCCGCTTCGTTCGTGCGATCGCAGGCGGCGAATGAAAATGAAATAGCGAGCGCCAGCGCGAGAACCGGCGATTTTCCTGGCTGCATTCGTGCTTCTCCGTTCAACAGCCGCACGTTAGCATGCGTTGCCATGGCTGAACGATCCTCATTCGAAAAGGTTCTGGAGGCGCGCCTTTCGCGGCGCACCGTGCTCGCAACAGGCGCAGCCGTGGGCCTCGCCGCCTGCACCCACACGTCCGCGCCGTCTCCGGCCGCGAAGAGTTCGTTCAGGAGTATCGAGCCGCAGGAAGTCGACAAGTTCGTGATCGCGGACGGGTATCGCTACAACATGATCGCGCGCTGGGGCGACAGTCTGTTCAAGGATACGCCCGACTTCGATTCCCGCCGTTTGTATGCCGACGACTGGCTGAGCGCCGACGCGGTGACCGCGCAGCGGCACCAGTTCGGCGTCAATGCCGACGCGGTGTGTTATTTCCCGCTGAAGGAAGGCCGCGCCGCCCGCGGGCTGGTCTGCGTGAATCACGAGTACATGAACGTGGACCTCATGTTCCCCGGCATGCGCGGCTACGGGGTTCCCCTCAAGGTCCGGGATGAGTGGTATGCGAAGCGTCCGCACGCGGCCGCCTTCATGCAGGCCGCGCACGGCGTGTCGGTGATGCAGGTGAGCCGCGACACGGGCGGCTGGACGCGCGATCTCTCCGCGCCTGAAAACCGGCGCATCACCGCGAACACGCCGATGGAGATCATGGGACCGGCGCGCGGTCATCCGCTCATGCGCACGAACGCCGATCCCGCCGGCGTGCGCGTGCTCGGCACGTTCGCGAACTGTTCGGCCGGCAAGACGCCCTGGGGCACGTATCTCACGTCCGAGGAAAACGTCGACGACTATTTCTCGCTCGGCGACGAGGCGCCGCTCGTAGCACACCGCCGCTTCCCGCTGCGCAAGAACAGCTACTATGGCTGGGAGCTGCAGGACCCGCGGTTTCATTCGAAGAACGAGCCGAATGAGTTTTCCCGCTTCGGCTGGATGGTGGAGATCGATCCGCACGACCCGATGTCGGTGCCGCGCAAGCGCACGGCGCTCGGCCGCTTCCAGCACGAAGGCGCGAACACCATCGTCACGAAGAGCGGACAGGTCGCCGCGTACATGGGCGACGACGAGAAGTTCGAGTACATCTACAAGTTCGTCACGCGCGACAGGTTCGATCCGAAAAACCCAGCCGCGAACCGCGACCTGCTCGACCACGGCACGTTGTACGCCGCGCGTTTCGACGCCGATGGCACGGGCGTGTGGCTGCCGCTCGTGCACGATGAGAAAGGCCCGCTCAATTCCGGCGCCGGGTTCGCGAACCAGGGCGACGTCGTGATCAAGGTTCGCGCGGCCGCGGACTTGCTGGGCGCGACGACGATGGATCGCCCCGAGGACGTCGAGCCGAGTCCGATCACCGGTCGCATCTACATTCCGTGCACGAAGTCGGAAAGCCGCGGCAACACCGACGAGAAGGAGTGGTACGGGCGCAAAATCGACGTCGGCGTGAACGCGGCCAATCCTCGTCCCGACAATCGCTCCGGGCACATCATCGAGATCACCGAGGATGGTGACGACGGGGCCGCGACGAAGTTCACCTGGAACGTATTCCTGCTCGCGGGCAATCCCGGCGAAGGCCGCTACCTGGTGAACGCTGGCGACCTCGCGCCCGGCAAGGTCGGCTCGAAGGACACGTACTTCGCGGGGTATCCGAATCGCGAGGAGCAGAGCCAGGTCCACTGCCCCGACAACCTCGGCATCGACCCGCAGGGACGCCTCTGGATCGTCACCGATTCGGACGGCAAGGAGATGCCTAACAACGGCTGCTTCGTGATGGAGACCAGTGGCCCGATGCGCGGTCTGCTCAAACAACTCGCTAGCGGCCCCAACGGCTGCGAGGTATGCGGTTGCGAGTTCACGCCGGATGGCAAGACCCTGTTCCTGTCCATCCAGCATCCGGGCGAAGGCGGCACACTCGAGAATCCCGTGAGCCACTGGCCGGATGGCCCGGGATACCCCACGCGCGCGGCGCTGCTCGCGATCGAGCGCGAGGACGGCGGCCCGGTCTGACACACTGATTTGACTCAATGGGGCCCGCGCCCCGTTCAGCGGCGATTCAATCATCGGCCGGTAGATTGGCAGCCATGGACACAAGGCTGCTCGTCAAACTGATCGCCACCTCGGTGCTCCTCGCCTCGCTCAGCGGCTGCGCGAGCCTCTCGAAGAGCGAGTGCCTCAGCGCCGACTGGCAGGACATCGGCATTCGCGACGGCGCCGACGGTCGCCCGGAGGAGTACCTCATCCGGCACGCCCAGGCATGCGCCAAGGTCGAGGTCACCCCGGATCGCGAGAAGTGGCTCGCCGGCCGCGAGCAGGGGCTCGATCGCTTCTGCGTGCCGTACCGCGCCTATCAACTCGGCGAATACGGCAGCAGCTTCGACGTCGGCATCTGCCGGCGCTACGACCAGGACCGGCTCATCAACGCGTACGAACACGGACTCGAGGTGAACCGGCTCGGCGCGGAGGTCGATTCGCTGCAGAGCGAGATCTACAACATCCGCGCGGCGCTCGAGAAAGAGGAGTTGGCGCCGAAGGAACGCGAGCGCATGGCCTGGCGGCTCGGCCGACTCGAATATCAGCGAAATGATGCGCAGGCGGCCTACGAAGCAGCTCGCTATAGCGCGCGCAATCTCTGAGGACGGCTGATTAGAATCTCCGGCGTCACCCCCGCCGGAGATTCCCATGTCAGCCTTGCGCCGCGCCACTCTCCTGGTCCTGCCCGCGTTCGCGATGAGCGCGGAGGCACAAACCACCCAACAGCAATACCAGCTCGTGAAGACGGGCGATGCGCCGGCGGTGCTCACGCTCGCCGAAGCGCCGATCCGCCAGCCCGGTGACAACGAGGTGCTCGTGCGAGTTCACGCGGTCTCGCTGAACCGGCGCGACATCTACATCAAGCTCGGCCAGTATCCCGGACCGCAGCGCCCCAACCTGGTGCCGCTTTCCGACGGGGCGGGCGAAGTCACCGCGGTCGGCGCCAAGGTCAAGCGATTCAAGAAGGGAGATCGCGTCGCCGCCATCTTCTTCCAGAAGTGGCTCGACGGCCGGCCGAAGCCCGAGCACATGGCGAGCGCGCTCGGCGGCGCGATCGACGGCATGCTCTCGCAGTACGTCACGCTGCACGAGGACGGTCTCGTGAAGATCCCCGACTATCTATCGTACGAAGAGGCGGCCACCCTGCCCTGCGCCGGCGTGACGGCGTGGAACTCGCTCGTCACGCGCGGACGCATGCAGGAGGGGGACAAGGTGCTGCTGCTCGGCACGGGCGGCGTATCGATCCTGGGCCTGCAGCTCGCGCGTGCGCTGGGCGGCATCCCGATCATCACGAGTTCGTCGGATGAAAAACTCACGCGCGCCAGGCTGTTAGGCGCGGCGTACACAGTTAATTACAAAACGACACAGCATTGGGAAGTGGCGGTGTTAGAAAAGACCCGCGGTGTGCAGCATGTGCTCGAAGTCGGCGGCGCCGGAACGCTGCCGAAGTCGATCGCCAGCCTCGCACCGGGTGGTCACATCGCGCTGATCGGAGGACTCTCGCAATTCGGCGGGGACATTCCTTCGGGAGCATTGATGGGCCGTAGCGCGACAGCATCGGGAATCTACGTGGGTTCCCGCACGGACTTCGAGGCACTCAATGCATTTCTCGAGAAACACAGGATCAAACCAGCCATCGACCGGGTCTTCGAATTCGCGGACGCCGCCGCCGCATACGAATACATGGACTCCGGCTCGTTGTTCGGGAAAGTGGTCATTCGTCTCTGACTACTCTCGCGCGGTCGCGGTCGCGCTCGTGCTCGCAGTATCGGGAACGGCCGCCGCGCAGCAGGCATCATCGACCGGCTTCTACGTCGGCGCGGACGTCGGGCAGTCGAAGCTCGGTAGTTTTGATTTTGGCGATCAGGAAGCCTTCGCCACGCGCGACGACACCGACACGTCGTTCCGCTTCAACGTCGGCTACCGCTTTTCGGAATACGTCGCGCTGGAAACCGGCGTCGCCGATTTCGGCAGCTTCGACACCGAAGTCGCCATGGTGTGCATCGCGATCGTCGGGGTCGACTGCACGCACCGGGTCTCCACCTCGATGGATGGCGCGTTCGTCAACGCGATCGGTACGTGGCCGCTGGGCAGACACGTCTACCTGAGCGCCGCGGTTGGCGCTTTCTACTACCGCGCTGACACGCGCGTCGCGTTGGACACGACCGCCACTCCGGCGCGAACCCGCGACTCCGGGACGGCCGCGCAGTACGGCGTGGGCGCGGGATTCCCGGTCAACGATCGGTTCACGATCACGCTCGACTGGCAGCGCGTCGAGGACACCAGCATTCACCCGTGGCCGGTGTCGCCGACCTTGCGACATGACGCCGACCTCACGACGCTGACCGCCGGCGTGCGTTTCTCCTTCTGACGCGGACTAACTACGCGGCTTGGCGCGCCGCGTGGGCTCCGCCTCGAGCGGATTCTCGGGCCAGTAGTGGCGCGGATACCGGCCGCGCATGTCCTTGCGGACCTCGACGTAGGCATTGTTCCAGAAACTCGCGAGATCGCGGGTCACCTGCAGCGGCCGGTGCGCGGGCGACAGCAGCTTGAACGTGACCGGGACGGCGCCGCCACCGATGCGTGGCGTCGCGGCGAGACCGAACACCTCCTGCATGCGCATCGACGCGCACGGCGCGTTGTCGTCGACGTAGTCGATGCGCGTGCGTGAACCAGTGGGAAGCGTGATGTGCGTGGGCGCGAGCTCGTCGAGCTTCTGCTGCCGGGGATACGAGAGCCGAGAGCGAAGCGCGTCGAGCAGCGGGACACGTGAAAGCTGCGAGCGGCGCGTGACGCCGTCGAGGAACGGCTCCAGCCAGCCGAGATCCGCGGCGAGCGCCTCGCGTGAGTAGTTTGGCCAATCCGCGAGCTCCTTGCGGCCGAGCCCGCGCACGAATTCGCAACGCGCGACGAAGTCGCGACAATCGTCGTCCCACGGCAGGGCGTCGAGCCCGAGCGACCGGACGCCTTCGATCATCGCGACGGCGGTGGCATCACGCGGCAATTCGGGTAGCGGCTTCTCCTCGATGAGCAGGTCGTCGAACCACACCGCGCGGCGCGCGACGACGGCCTCGGTACGCTCGTCCCAGTGCACTTCCTCCGCGCGGCGCACATGCTCGCTGAAGTACTCCAGCAGATTCGCGCGCGACAGCGGGGCGGCCAGGCGGATCTGCGCCTCGCGTTCGCGGTCGTCGAGGTCGACGGCGACGATGAACTCCTCGCGCGCGATGGATTCGGGACCGGGGAACAGCGCACCGCGTCCGTTCGCGAGCTGGTAACGCGCCTCGCCGCCCGGACGCCGGCGGCCGATGCGGTCGGGATACGCGAACGCGAGCAGCACACCCGCATCGACGTCGGCCGACGGGATGCCCGCGGGTGCGCCCATTTGTTGCTCGAACGCGCGCTGCGCGCGCCGCACCCGATCGAGCGCGCCCCGGTCCGCGCCCGTGCCGCGCCGCAGGGTTTCCATGCGTGTGCGGATATCCGAATCGCGCGATGCGCCGCCGGCACGCAGCAGGTCGCGATCGGACAGCAAGGCGGCGAGCTCGGCGCCGAGCGACGTGGCCCCGAGCCGGCGCGCTTCCAGCAACAGATGCGCGAGCCGTGGGTGCGCGGGAAATTCCTGCATCGCCTTGCCGTGCGCCGTGATCCTGCCGGACTCATCGAGCGCGCCCAGGCGCCTCAGCAGATCGCGCGCGCTCGCGAGCGTCGCGGCCGGCGGCGGGTCGAGCCAGCGCAATGCGCCCGCTTCCGTGCCCCAGGCCGCGAGGTCGAGCGCGAGCGGCGCGAGATCGGCGACACACACTTCCGGTGGCGCGTATGCCGCCAGGCTTCTTTCCGCACCTTCGCCCCAGAGCCGGTAACAGACGCCGGGCGCCGTGCGCCCCGCGCGGCCCGCGCGTTGCTCCGCCGACGCACGCGAGATGCGGTGCAACTCCAGCCGGTTCATGCCGCTCGATGGATCGAACAGGCTGCGCCGCTCGAGGCCGGCGTCGACGACGATGCGCACGCCATCGATGGTGAGGCTGGTCTCCGCGATGTTGGTGGCGAGCACGATCTTGCGTCGCCCGGCCTTCGCGGGCGCGAGTGCCGCGTCCTGCGCGTCGGGGCCGAGTTCGCCGTACAGCGGCAACACGTCGGCGCCCGGCTCATCGAGCATGCCCTGAACGCGGCGGATCTCGCCCGCGCCGGGCAGGAACACGAGCATGTCGCCGGGCGACTCCTGCAATGCGCGCCGGATCGCGCGGACCACCGCGACCAGCGGTTCCTCGCGGCCGCCCGGCAGCAACGGCATGCCGGCGCCGAGATATCTCACCTCGACTGGATAGACCCGTCCCGCGGCCGTGATCACCGGCGCGTTGCCTAACAACTTCGCGACGGCCGCGCCGTCGAGGGTCGCGGACATCACCAGCAACCGCAGCTCGGGCGCGAGGTTGGCCTGGGCATCGAGCGCGAACGCGAGACCAGTGTCGGCGTGCAGGCTGCGCTCGTGGAATTCGTCGAACAACACCGCCGCGACGCCTTCGAGCGCCGGATCGCTCTGCAACATGCGCGTGAACACGCCCTCGGTCACGACCTCGATGCGCGTGCGGCGGCTGACGCGTGTTTCCAGCCGCATGCGATAACCGACGGTTTCTCCGGGAGATTCTCCAAGTGTGCGCGCCATGCGCGTGGCCACCGCGCGCGTCGCGAGCCGGCGCGGCTCGAGCATCACGATCTTGCCGCTCCGCAACCATGATTCATCCAGCAGCGCAATCGGCACAACGGTGCTCTTGCCCGCGCCGGGTGGCGCTTCGACCACCGCATTTGGGCCGCGCTGCAGCGCGGATCGCAATGCGGGCAGGACTTCGTCGATGGGCAGGCCGGACTTCACGAGGCGCGGATCATACCGCGAGTGCCTCTGCTAACATCCCGCCATGCGTTGGCGGGAAAGTCGACAAAGTCGCAACGTCCAGGATTACCGCGGTCGCTCCACCGGCCGGCCGGGCATGAAGTTCGGCATCGGCGGCGGCATCATCGCGTTGCTCGCGGCGTATTTCCTCGGCGTCGATCCGCGCGTCATCATGGGTCTGATGGGCGAAGGCGGTGGCGCGCAGACGGAAGAGCAGATCGAGGCGGGCACGCCCGGTGACGAAGTCGGGCAGTTCGTGGCCGCCGTGCTCGGCGACACCGAGGACACCTGGAACGCGATCTTCGCGCAGGCCGGGCAGCAGTATCCGGCTCCCTATCTAGCCATATTCGAACAGGGCATCAACACGGCGTGCGGATCGGCGACGTCCGCGGTCGGGCCTTTCTACTGCCCTGCCGATCGGAAGGTCTACATCGACCTGCAGTTCTTTCGCCAGCTCGAGACCGAATTCGCCGCGCAGGGTGACTTCGCGAAGGCGTACGTGCTCGCGCACGAGGTCGGGCATCACGTGCAGACCGTGCTCGGCATTTCCGACAAGGTGCGTAACGCGCAGGCGCGCGCGTCGCAGGCGGATGCCAACGCACTGCAGGTGCGCATGGAGCTGCAGGCGGACTGCTTTGCGGGCATCTGGGCGCATCACGCCGATCGCGCGCGCGGCATCGTCGAAGCCGGTGACATAGACGCCGCGCTCGGCGCCGCGTCCGCGGTGGGCGACGACACGATCCAGAGGCGCGTGCAGGGACACGTGACCCAGGAGTCCTTCACGCACGGCTCCGGCGCGCAGCGCCAGGAATGGTTCCGGCGCGGATTCGAGTCGGGCAACGTCCAGGCCTGCGATACCTTCCAGTGAAGATTCCGGGATGAGCTCGGGCCGCCAGCCAGTCGCGACCGGTGGGTGCCAGTGTGGGGCGGTGCGTTACGCGTTCTACGCGCCGCTCGAGAACGTGCACGTGTGCCACTGCCGCATGTGCCAGCGCGCCACGGGCGGCGTGTTCGCCGCGCTCGCGGGAGGCTCGCCCGACAACTTCGAGTGGACGCAGGGCGTGCCTGCCTTCTTCGCGAGCTCGAACCTGGCGCAGCGTGGTTTCTGCGCGGCCTGCGGCACGCCGCTTTCGTTCAAGTACAACATCGCGAGCGCGCGCATGTATACGACGATCGGCTCGCTCGATCATCCGGAGGATGCGCCGATCGTGAAGCAGTTCGGCATCGAGAGCCGGCTGCCGTGGGTGAAGTTCTGCGAGGAGGTGCCGGGCGAGCGCACCGGCGAGTCCGCGGCGGCGCAGGAGTTCCTCGCGAAGATGCGGGACCACCAGAGCCCGCTGTAGTTAGTGGGGACAGCGGTGCCGGTGTAAAAAGTGGGGATAACGTGGTCCACGCCGCCAACT
>JAEZCR010000294.1 GCA_023433465.1 Pseudomonadota bacterium
CGGAGACTCAGTACGACGGAGACATGATGAAACGGTTCAAACTGCTGCCGATCGCCCTCGTTGCCGTTCTCGCTGCGAGTACCGCGCGCGCGGAACAATTCAGTGTGCTGCTGTTCTCGAAGACGGCGGGGTGGCACCACGAGTCGATCCTCGCCGGTGTTCCCGCGATCCGTACCCTCGGCGAGTTGCATGACTTCAAGGTCTTCTGGACCGATGACGCGAATCGCGTGTTCAACGACCGGGAGCTGGCGAAGTACAAGGCCGTGATCTTCCTGTGCACCACCGGCGACGTGCTCAACGAGCAGCAGCAGGCGGCGTTCGAGCGCTACATCAAGGCCGGCGGCGGATTCGTCGGCATCCACAGCGCGTCGGACACCGAATACGAGTGGCCCTGGTACACGAAGATGGTGGGACACATGTTCCACATCCATCCGGCGGTGCAGACCGCGACGATCGAAGTCTTGAACCCGAACTTCCCGGGCATGGATCGCTTCGCGAAGCGGTTCCTGTTCACGGAGGAGTGGTACGAGTTCGACGCTGCCCGTTCGGACAAGCTGAACTATCTACTCTCCGTCGACGAGAAGACCTACGCGCCGTATGCGAAGTGGGGCCCGAAGGAAGGCAAGGGCATGGGCAAGCACCACCCGGTCGCGTGGTACCAGGAATACGACGGCGGCCGCGCGTTCTACACGGCGCTCGGGCATCTGCCGGCGACCTTCAGCGACCAGGCTTTCATGCACCACATCTTCGGTGGCATCTACTGGGCCGCGACCGGCAAGGGATTCACCGCGGAGTAACGTCCGCCGGCTGGCGGCCGGTGTAGCGCCTCAGCGCTCGACCGAATTCGCCTCCGTGACCGTCAGCGCCGTCATGTTGACGATGCGACGCACGGTGGTGGAGGGCGTGAGGATGTGCACCGGCGCCGCCGCTCCGAGCAGGATCGGGCCCACGGCGACGTTGTTGCCGGCCGCCGTCTTGAGCAGGTTGTAGCAGATATTCGCGGCGTCGAGGTTCGGCATCACGAGCAGGTTCGCGGAGCCGCTCAGTGTGCTGTCCGGCAGGATCTGCTTGCGGATGGCTTCGTCGAGCGCGCAGTCGCCGTGCATTTCCCCGTCGACTTCGAGCGAGGGGTCGCGCTCGCGCAGTAGTGCGAGCGTCTGGCGCATCTTCACCGCCGAATCGTCGGTATGCGTGCCGAAGTTGGAGTGCGAGAGCAGCGCGACCTTGGGCTCGAGCCCGAAGCGCCTGACGACCTGGGCCGCGCGCAGCGTGATCTCGGCGAGCTGCGCGGCCGTCGGGTCGAGATTGATGTGCGTGTCGACGATGAACACCTGGCGGTTCGTGAGGATCAGCGCGTTCATCGCGGCGTAGACCGTCGCGCCCCCCGCCTTGCCGATCACGCGGTCGATGTACTGCAGGTGACGTGACGCGGTGCTGATGGTGCCGCAGATCATGCCGTCCGCATGGCCCTTGCGCAGCAGCATCGCGGCGATGAGCGTGGTGCGCCGGCGCATCTCGAGTTTGGCGTATTGCGCCGTCACGCCGCGGCGGTTCATGAGACCGTGGTATTCCATCCAGAATTCGCGATGGCGCTCGTCCTGCTCGGGATTGACGACCGTGCAGTCCTCGCCGAGGCGCAGCCGCACGCCGAACTTCTTGATGCGTGTTTCGAGCACCCTCGGACGTCCGACCAGGATCGGATGCGCGATCTTCTCCTCGACGATGATCTGCACCGCGCGCAGCACGCGCTCGTCCTCGCCCTCGGCGAACACGATGCGCGAGCGCTTCAGTTCGGCGCGCCGCGCGGAGGCGTACACGGGCTTCATGATCGTGCCCGACTGGTACACGAACTGCTGCAACTGCTGGACGTAGGCGTCGAAGTCGGCGATCGGCCGCGTGGCCACGCCGGATTCCATCGCGGCCTTCGCGACGGCCGGCGCGACGTGCACGATGAGCCGCGGATCGAAAGGTTTCGGAATCAGGTAGTCAGGCCCGAACGTGAGGTCGGCGATGCCGTAGGCGGTCGCCACCACGTCGCTGTGGCCCATGCGCGCGAGCTCCGCGATCGCGCGCACCGCCGCGATCTCCATCGCGCGCGTGATGCTCGTGGAGCCGGCGTCGAGTGCGCCGCGGAAGATGAACGGGAAACACAGGACGTTGTTCACCTGGTTCGGGAAGTCGCTGCGACCCGTCGCCATGACGGCGTCGTCGCGCACGGCGCGCACCTCCGCGGGCAGGATCTCGGGCGTCGGGTTCGCGAGCGCGAAGATCAGCGGGCGAGGGGCCATGGCCTTGACCATCTCGGGCTTGAGGACGCCGCCCGCGGAAAGGCCGAGAAAAATGTCCGCGCCGACGATGGCCTCGGCCAGCGTGCGCTGTCCGGTCTCTTGCGCGAAGCGCGCCTTGTCCGGATCCATGAGCTCGGTGCGTCCCTCGTAGACGACGCCCGCGAGATCCGTGAGCCAGATGTTTTCGATCGGCAACCCGAGATCGACCAGCAGGTCCACGCAAGCCAGCGCCGCGGCGCCCGCGCCGCTCACCACGAGTTTCACGTCGCGCAGTTTCTTGCCGACCACCATGAGGCCGTTGATGGTCGCGGCGGCCACAATGATGGCGGTGCCGTGCTGATCGTCGTGGAACACCGGGATCTTCATGCGCGCGCGCAACTTGCGCTCGATCTCGAAACACTCCGGCGCCTTGATGTCCTCGAGATTGATGCCGCCGAAGGTCGGTTCCAGCGCGGCCACGATCTCGACCAGCTTGTCCGGATCGCGTTCGTTGATCTCGATGTCGAACACGTCGATGTTGGCGAACTTCTTGAACAACACCGCCTTGCCTTCCATCACGGGCTTCGCCGCGAGGGGGCCGATGGCGCCGAGTCCGAGCACGGCCGTGCCGTTGGTGATCACACCGATGAGATTGCCGCGCGTCGTGTAACGCTGCGCCGCGAGTGGGTCGGCCGCGATTTCCTCACACGCAATCGCGACCCCCGGCGAATATGCGAGCGCGAGGTCGCGCTGGTTCGTGAGTTTCTTGCTCGGAACGACCGAGAGTTTTCCGGGGGTGGGGAACTCGTGGTAAGCCAGAGCTTCGTCGCGCAGACTCTCCCGGCGATTGGCCGGGGGCAATGTTTCTTCAGCCATTTCAAGTGGATTTGAACACGAAGCAGATGACGCTGAACAGGGAGCGGAGGTGGAATTCCTCTAGAATGGCGCCTGGCCAATCCCGGAGGATTAGTGATACGAATTTTGCTGTTGCTCGGCGCGTTTTTCCTGACCGGATGCGCGACGACGGGTGGCGCTGACGAGGAAGCCGACCCGACATTGGTCGTGGTGCCGGATGCATCCGGCGAAGCGGCGGCGACGATCGCCGCCGACGATCCCAAGCAGCAAGAGGAGTCGAAGCAGGAAGAAGGCGAGGTGCCACTGGCCGTAGCCGAGACCGAGCAGCCCGACGAGGACGTCGCCGAGGTCGTCGTCCAGGGCCGCATCCGCACCCGCCACGAGACCATCCACGATCTCGTGACCGAGGCGCAGGAGTTGCTGCGCGAGGTCGATCTCGAGTACGTACTGACCGGAAAGGGCAAGCGCCGCGCGCTGCGCGGGCGCCCCGTCGCATTCGCGTTGTGGAGCGAGGCCAGCCAGGACTGGACCATCGCCCGGATCGAACTACCTCGCCCGCCCGTCCGGTGGAAACCTGGCCGAAAACCGCTGCCCTTCAAGCTATTGACGCCGGGCATCGACGCGCGCCACGTCAAGGGCACGGGCGCCGAGCGGCTGATGTTTTCGTTTTCGCGGGATGGCGAGCCCCTGAAGGTCTACGGGCGCAAGTTCCCGGTGTTCGACAACGTCTACGTCAAGCGCAGGAACTGGCCGGCCGTCGTCGAGACCGCGAAGCCCATCGTCTATCTACCATTCACCGCGGACACCTTCGACGAGGGCTTCGTCACGGGTGGCAGGGAATTCCTGGTCGCGACGGCCACGAAGGCGCTCGAGGAACTGCGCCTCGCGCGGGTGCCGAGCGTGGCCTTTCCGGGTGAGCTGCTCGCCGACGTCATCCCCTCGCAGGTGATCACGACGCTGGCCGTGATCGAGCAGACCGACGATCGCGACTACGTGCAGAAGGAAGCGCTCGCCTTCGACGAAGTGCTGAGCCAGTACGGCCTCAAGCGGGAAGAGGCCTATCGCTACAGCGTTTCGGTCGCGAAGGCGCTGGGTCCGATGCAGTTCACCAATCGCCGCGGCAATGGCACGTACTCGCTGGTAGTCAGACGCTGCCCCGGCGCGAAGCTCGATCCCGTGTTCGAGACGGGCGCCACGAACCTGCTGAATGCCATGAAGGCGGCCATCTGCCTGCTGGACCTCGAGCTCGCGGGGATGCGCGCCGACATCCGCAACGCGTACAAGGACAATCCGGTCGTGCTCGGGATTTTCCCCGTGGCGGCGTACAACGGCGGGCCCCGTAACGTCACCAAGCTCTACCGCGTGCTCTCGCGGATGAAGGTCGGTCTCCACGAGCTGAGCCGCCCGCAGGCGGACCTGGCGCCCACGTCGGTGCGGTGCCCGTGCGTGTGGAAGTCGGAAGGCGAATCGGCGCGTCCGATATCGATCCCGCGCTACAACAACGAGAACCGCTGGTACATCGAGAAGTACCAGAGCATCGTGAGCCTGTTCGAGTGAGCTCCGGCACAGTTTGCTAGGAATTGGGGTCTGACCCCAAAGGATTTGGCTCCCGGCACCGCCTCATGGGTGGTCAAAACCACCAAGGGAGCGATGTGCCATGCCATCCATTCACCCGACTCGCACCCGGTTGCTCGCGCTCTCGTTCGCGGCGCTGCTGATTCCGCTGGCCGCGAGCGCCCAGGTTCCCGAAGACCAGGAAGATCAACTGGAGGAAGTCATCACGACCGGCATGCGTGTCGGCCAGGGCGGCGCGCAGGACATCAATTTTTTCCGCGGCGAAGTGGAGTTCGCGCGGATCCCGCATCCGGAGACCATCACGGCCGAAGGGCTCCTGAGCGAACACGACATCGTCCTCCCGGCCGCGCAGGAGTGCAGACAGCTCTTCTGTCTCACGGGCGAAGTGATGCGCGCCGATCTCATCGCGGTGCCGCACGCGCAATATCTAGCCGGCATCGGCTTCGCCACCATGCTGGATCAGCGCAGGTGGCGGCGCAGCCCCACCAATCTCATCGCGGTGGTCGACAAATCCGGCTCGATGGATGGCGAGCCGCTCGACCTGGTACGCCGGTCGCTGGCCGAAATGGCGCGGCTCATGCGCAACGGCGACCAGCTCACCATCGTGCTCTATGGCGACCGTGCGCACGTGCATCTGCCCACGCAGCGTGTGGGGCCCGCCATCGTGGGACCCGTGCTGCGTTCGATCGAGCAGATCGAGAGCGAGGGTTCAACGTCCATGGAGGCGGGCCTGCGGCTCGGCTACGAAATCGCGGCGCAGACGGCGCCGGCATTCAAGGGCCGCACGCGGCTCATCCTGTTCACGGACGAGCGGCCGAACACGGACGCCACGGACGCGGAGAGCTTCATGGCGCTCGCCATCGAAGGCTCCAGGCGCGGCTACGGTCTGACGACCGTCGGTGTCGGCGCGCAGTTCGACGCGGAGCTCGCGACGGAGATCGGTTCGGTGCGCGGCGGCAACCTGTATTTCCTGCGCGATGAGCAGGACGTGCGCACCGTGTTCCACGACCAGTTCGACTACATGCTCAGCGAACTCGCCCACGACCTGAAGCTCACCATCACGCCGCGCGCGGGCCTCAAGATCGCCGGCGTCTACGGCGTGCCCGGCGAGCTCATGGGCTGGCAGGACGACAGCACCATCACGGTGACGATCCCGACGGTGTTCCTCGACCATCGCGGAGGCGGCATCTTCTTCACGCTGGCGCCCGAGTCCAACTCGAGCTTCCTGCCGCCGCGCGAAGCCGAGGGCCCGCTCGCCACGGCCTCGGTCACCTATCTACCGCTCGACGGCGCGCCGGACCGGGATTCGATCGGGATCGCGATGGATCAGAAGGGTCCTTCACGCGGCATGGCGCTGGGCGCGCTGCTGATCGACGAGTTCACCGTGCTCCACGAGGCGACGAGCGCGCACTACCTGCGCAATGACCAGGAAGCCGCGTTTGGCCTCGTGGATGCGTTCCGCGACCGGCTCGAGGCCAGCCGATTGCCCGGGCTCGATGGCGAGCGCGAGCTCATCGGCGCGCTGCACGAACGCATCTCGTTCCTCTCGGGGCATGGCGGCGAGCCGGTCTCGCATCTCGGCAAGCTGTGGGGACGGTGGAAGGTGGTCGGCGGCGACGAGGAGGCCGATCTGTCGCCCGGCGAGATCATGGAGTTCACGGCCGACAACAAGATCCGCATGTACGACAGCGAAGGCAACCTGACTGAAGACGAAACGGAATACGAGTGCAACGACACCCAGATCCATCTTCCGGACGAGGAGATTCTGCTCAAGTACCGTCTGCGCGGTGACAAGCTCTCGCTGCGCGAGATGCAATCAGGCATCAAGCTGCAGCTGATTCGCGCGACGAAGGGCTGACGATTCGATGCTCCCGACAGGGAAGGCCGGTGGCCTGCCTGCCGGGAGCATCTTTTCGCGCCAACCCGCACGCGGGCAAAATGCGCCGTGCCAGACGAATCGGCGAGCAAAGCGCGGCCAGGCCAGCGGCCGTTCCGGACGCGATCGGACCGCGAGCTCGCGGCCACGTTCGAGCGCGCGATCGCCGAGGGCGACGGTCTCACGGGAGCGCACTGCATCCATGAACACTGGATGCGCGGGGCATACCCGGCGCACATCGAAAAGGCGCTCGAGCTGCTGTGGAAACACGCGGGTGCATCGATCCCGGACTGGCTGCCGATGCGATATATCAGCTGGCTGCCCACCGCCTACGAGGTGGCGGAAAGATTCACGAGCGAGGGCCGCGGCCGCTCGAACATCTATCTCGTCCTGCTCGACTACTCCGACCGACGCGGCGATGACCATGGCCTGTACGTCGGGATGAGCCGTTATTCGCCCGCGCAGCGCTTCGATCAGCACAAGAACGGGATCCGCGCCGCCGGCAGCGTACTCAAGCGCGGCATCGAGGTGCTCACCGGTCCGACGTTCCACCTGCAACACATCCGGCGCGGCGACGCGGCGCGCATCGAGGAAGAGCTTGCCGGCGCGCTCGCGGACGCCGGCATCCGCGTCGAGGGAGGTCACTGACGGGCCGGTAGCGGCGGCCGCCGCCCACGGTATCGGGATCCGCTACCCGCTCCACGGCCATTGTGTTGCCTAACAACTGGAGTAGTTTGCCCGCCGTCGGCGAGGGGAGCGATCGGACAGGGGCGGACGATGAAGGCGGAACATGTTCGGCGAGTGCTCGGATTGGCGGCGGTCATCACGTTGCTGCAGGGCTGCGAAGGCCCGAAGAGCAGCTCCACCAGCGGGCCCCAGGGCGGCCCGGTGCCGACCAGCAGGATGACGCTGTACCTCACCGTCGAGTCGGACGACCTGACTACCTCGGTTGTGCGCGCGAACCTCAACGATGGCGACGCGATGGGGGCCTCCTACCGGCTGGACGGCGGCGACTACTTCAGGGCCTGCGTCAACGGCGTGTGCCGCAACATGGCCGACAACGACTCGGTGTTCACGCCTGACTACATCGCGCGATTCGCATACCAGCCCGGCGTCGATTTCGTGGTGTCTTTCAATCGCCGCGAGGCCCAATCCGCGCCCGGCTCGCGCGTCACGATGCCCGCCGCCTTCACGATCGTGACGCCGGCCGATCGCCAGCAGGTCACCGCCGGCGAAACCGTGACATTGTCCTGGATGCCGACCGGCGCACCGGCTCGCGTCTACGTGGGCTACGAAGCCGAATGCACGTTTTCCTCCGGCCCCGCGAGCAGCTCGGTGGGCAGGCTGGGCAGCGACTCGAATGGCGACGGCAGCGAGCTCGTGCGCATCGATCCGATCGTGAGCTTCGCGCGATCGAACGTATCGTCGCCCGTGACCGGCTGCCGCATCGACCTGATCGTGAGCCATGAGTTGCAGGGTCACGTCGATCCGGCGTTCGACGGCGGCACCGCCACGGGCATCGTGACGCGCGCAGTCCGGTTGAACTACATCCCCCGATGATTCCGGCCTGAGTGTCGCTGACCGGGGCGTCGTCCCGTCGGCGGATTCCGGCATTCGCGGATCGAGGCGTCCGGTTACCATCCGGCGTCGTGAAGATCCGCGGTACGAAACTCGCCGGCGTGACGGTTCCGGTGCTCGGCCAGGGCACCTGGCAACTCGGCGATCGGCCTGGGAAAAGGGCGCAGGAAATCGCCGCCCTGCGGCTCGGGATCGATCTCGGCATGACCCTGATCGACACCGCGGAGATGTATGGTGATGGCGCCTCCGAGCGGCTGGTCGGCGAGGCGATCGCCGGTCGTCGCGACGAGGTCTTCATCGTCACCAAGGTCCTGCCCGGAAACGCTTCGAATCGCAAGAGTATCGTCGCGTCCTGCGAGGGAAGCCTGCGGCGCCTCGGCGTCGAGCACATCGATCTCTATCTACTGCACTGGCGATCGGGAGAGGATCTGCCCGTCGTCGTCGAGACCTTCAACGAGCTGGTCCGCGCGGGGAAGATTCGTCATTGGGGCGTCAGCAACTTCGACGTCGACGATCTCGACGAGCTCGCCGCGTCGCCGGGATCCGGGGCCGTGGCCTGCGACCAGGTGCTCTACAACATCACTCGCCGCGGCATCGAGTTCGACCTGCTGCCGCGGGCGCGGAGCCGCGGCATCAATGTCATGGCGTACACGCCGCTCGAACCGTCGCGCACGTCGCGGGACGCGACGCTCGGACGGATCGCCGCGCGGCACGGTGTCGCGCCGCTGGCGATCGCGCTCGCGTGGGTGATCCGGCAGGACGGCGTCATTGCCATCCCGCGCACGGGCTCGCCTGAGCATGTGCGCGAGAACGCGTCCGCGGCCGGCATCGAGCTCACGACGGACGATCTCGCGGCGCTCGACGCCGCGTTTCCACCATCGAAGAAGAAGCGTCCGCTCGAGATGATCTGAGCGTCCCTGACCACCTAGATCACGCCGAACGCCAGCATCGCTTCCGCGACGCGCCGGAATCCGACGATGTTGGCGCCGAGCACGTAGTTGCCCGGGCTGCCGAACTCCTCGGCCGCGTGATGGCACTCCTGATGGATACGCCGCATGATTTCGTGCAGCCGCAGCTCGGTGTGCTCGAAGGTCCAGGCATCGCGGCTGGCGTTCTGCTGCATCTCCAGCGCCGACGTCGCGACGCCACCGGCGTTCGCCGCCTTGCCGGGGCCGAACGCCACCTTCGCCTCGGCAAGCAGGCGGATGCCGTCGGGAGTAGTCGGCATGTTCGCGCCTTCGCCGACCGCGATGCAGCCGTTGGCGACGAGACCGCGCACACCTTCGGCATCCAGCTCGTTCTGTGTCGCGCAGGGCAGTGCGACCTGACAGGGAATCTTCCACAACGCGTTCGCGGGCAGCGTCTTCGCGCCCGGGCGAAGTTCCACGTAGTGGCGCAGGCGCCGGCGCTCGACCTCCTTGAGCTGGCTGAGGACGGGAACATCGATGCCGTCCGGGTCGTACACGGCGCTGTCCGAATCGGAACAGGCGACGACCTTCGCGCCCAGCATCTGCAGTTTCTGGATCGCATGGATCGCGACATTGCCCGATCCGGAAACGACGCAGGTCTTGCCTTCGAGCGATTCACCGCGGACCTTGAGCATCTCCTCGACGAAGAACACCAGGCCGAAGCCCGTGGCCTCGCGTCGCACGAGCGCGCCGCCCCAGTGCGGGCTCTTGCCGGTGATCACGCCCGATTCGTAGCGATTCGTGATGCGCTTGTACTGTCCGAAGAGATAGCCGATCTCGCGCGCGCCGACTCCGATGTCACCGGCCGGGACGTCCGTGAATTCGCCGATGTGCCGGTACAGCTCGGTCATGAAGCTCTGGCAGAAGCGCATGACTTCCCCGTCGGACTTGCCTTTCGGATCGAAATCGGCGCCGCCCTTCGCGCCGCCGATCGGCATGCCGGTCAGCGCGTTCTTGAACACCTGCTCGAAGCCGAGGAACTTGACGATGCCCAGGTAGACGGATGGATGAAAGCGCAGGCCACCCTTGTAGGGTCCGAGCGCGCTGTTGAAGTTGACGCGAAAACCCCGGTTGATCTGCACGATTCCTGCATCGTCCTGCCACGGCACGCGGAAGATGAGCTGGCGCTCCGGCTCGCAGATGCGCTCGATGATCTTCTGGTCGGCGTACTGCGGATACTTGCGAAGCACGGGGCCCAGCGTCTCGGCGACTTCGCGGACCGCCTGGTGAAACTCGGCCTCGCCGCGGTTGCGGCGGATGACATCGTCGATGATCTGATCGATTCGAACGCGGATCTGGGGCAATTTGGTTCTCGAAAGAAGTTGAGGGACCGGAAGATCCGGCGATCAAGGTAAACAGGCGCCGGAAGCGAGGCCGGCGACAGGAGGCTAGTGGACGATTCCTCGTCCCGGGCTGCGCGACGGCAGCCCGATGCCCGGCACGATGAGACCCGCCCCCGGGAAAACCCGGAGAACGTGGACAGTGTGGAGCATCGTGTTCATCGCCGGGCAGGATAGTAAGTTGACGTGCCGAGTCAAGGCGGCGCGGGACTTATTCCTCCCGCTCGCGACGTTCCTGTTCCTCGAGTTCCCGATTGCGCTGCTTCGCTCGCTCGAGAGCTTCTGGCGAGCCCATCGGCTGGTTCGCGTTGCGCAGCAGCTTCACGAGCCCGCCGATGAGAATGGCGGCGACGAGAATGAGCGCGATGATGAGCTTGGTCATGTAAGCATTTTCACCCTTCGTGCGTCGTCATGCGACGGACGGGCGCCGAAACGCGGGGTAGGGATGTCCGGCGCGAATCCGGCGTCGACGCCTACGCATGAGTCGAGCCCGCATCCCCACAGTAGGTGCTTCGCCGCGACCTTCGCGGATGCCTCACTGGAGACCAGCATGAAAGACAACCGTATCGAGAAGTTCACCACGCATTGGCAGAGGACCTTCGAGAACGAGCCGTACTACGACAAGCGCTACACGTGGGAGGACTATGACCCCGCTTATCGCTACGCGTACAAGTCACGTGAAGAGAACCCGGACCAGTCGTTCGAAGACCTGGAAGACCGTCTCGAGGCCGGTTGGGACATCGCCAAGGGCAAATCCAAGCTCGCGTGGCTGGATGCGAAGCAGGCGGTCCGCTCGGCGTGGAACAGCCTGACGGACCGGTAACGCTCCGCGACCTCACGGTTCGCTCTTCGGGCGACGCCGACGCCGACGCCGACGCCGCCGGGGCCGCGGGCTCCGGCGGCGCTTCCTCTAACTAGCAAACGTGATCCTCACGGACTCGGCGGAGAATTCCGCGGGGCCGTGGTACACGACCTCGATGTTGTTGCCGTCCGGATCGAGCACGAACGCCGCGTAGTAGCCGGGATGATAGGACCGCTCGCCGGGCTTGCCATTGTCGCGGCCGCCCGCGGCGAGCGCTTCCACGTGAAAACGATCGACCGCTGCCCGGTTCCTGCCGGCGAATGCGAGGTGCACGCGTCCGGTGATCTCGCCCAGGGCCGCCGGGCTCTGCGCGGTCGAGATGTACAACTCGTCGGCCCAGATGTGGTCGTCCCCTTCGCCCGCTACCGGGATGCCGAGTACTCCGAATACCGCGCGGTAGAAGCGTTTGCTCGAGGCGATGTCCCTCACCACCAGCTGGACGTGATCGATCAAGCGACCGCGATGCAATTCGTGCGTTTCCATGGAGCCTCCAGGTGACGTGGAAGCACGCTAACACCTCACCCCCCAACGGAAAGTCAGAATCCATGACGCCGGCTTAACGAAATCCAATTCGAAGGCGCGCGGTTTACATACATAGAACTGCCATGTATAACGCTGCTCAGTATGATCCTGAACAAAGATCTCGTCGCCGCGTCCTCCACGCCGCTCGTGCTCGCCATCCTGGCGGAGGGCGACAGCTACGGTTACGCCATCATCAAGCGCGTGGCCGAGCTCTCGGCGGGCGATCTGCAGTGGACGGACGGAATGCTCTATCCGGTGCTGCACCGGCTCGAGCGCCAGCGTCTCGTGGCCGCGAAGTGGGGCACGTCGGAAATCGGACGCCGCCGCCGTTACTACCGCATCACGAAGGAGGGTCTCGCGCAGCTCGCATTGCAGCGCGAGCAGTGGCGCGTGGTCGACAAGACACTGCACGGCATCTGGGGAAGGGCGGTGCCGGCATGACGCTCGAGGAGCAGATTTCGCGATGGCGCGAATACCTGCGCCGGCGCGCGGCGATCCACGGATCGGACGTCGAGGAACTGGAAGATCACCTGCGCAGCCAGGTCGCCGCATTGACCGCGGGCGGCCTTTCGGCCGACGAGGCATTCCTGGTCGCGGTCAAACGCATGGGCGGCCTCGACGCGGTGTCGCGCGAGTTCGCGCGCGAACATTCCGAGCGGCTGTGGAAGCAGCTCGTGTTGCCCGCGGAAGACGCGGAATCCGCGTCCGGATCGAGGATCGAGGTCTTCATCGTCCTCGCGTTGGCGCTCGCGGCGGCCGTTGCGGTCAAGCTGCCCGAGCTCTGGGGAATGCGGCTCCTGGAAGTCGAAGGGCCTTTCTACCTGCGCAACGCGAGCCTCTTCGCCTTCCCTTTCCTGGCTATCTACTTCACCTGGAAGCGGCGTCTCGATTTCGTCGCGGGTGGATGGCTCGCGCTCGGCTTCGCGCTGGCGGCGCTGTTCGCGAACGTCTATCCCTTCGCGCCCGCGGGCGACACGCAGACGCTCACGGCGATGCACCTGCCCATCGCGCTGTGGCTCCTCGTGGGATTCGCCTATGTCGGCGGCGGCTGGTTCGCGAGCGATCACCGCATGGACTTCGTGAGGTTCTCCGGCGAGCTGTTCATCTACTACGTGCTCATCGCGCTCGGCGGCGGCGTGCTCTCTGCGTTCACGCTCATGATGTTCGCGGCCATCGGCATGAACGCCGAAGGCCTCGTTCACGGCTGGCTCATTCCCTGTGGCGCGGCGGCCGCGGTCATTGTTGCCTCGTGGCTCGTGGAGGCGAAGCAGAGCGTCATCGAGAACATGGCGCCCGTGTTGACGCGGGTGTTCACGCCGTTGTTCACCGCGGTCCTGCTCGCGTTCCTCTTCACGATGATCTGGACGGGTAATCCCATCGACATCCGGCGCGAGGTGCTCATCGCATTCGATCTGCTGCTCGTACTCGTCGTCGGTCTCGTGTTGTACGCCGCCTCCGCGCGTGACCCGCATGCGCCGCCCGGGTTTTTCGACGTGCTGCAACTGGTGCTGATCGCGAGCGCGATCGCCGTGGACGTCGTCGCGCTGGCGGCCATATACGGCCGCATTTCCGAGTTCGGTTTCACGCCGAATCGTGTCGCGGCCCTCGGCGAGAACCTCATCCTGCTCGCGAACCTCGCTGGCGCGGCCTGGCTGTACGCGCGTTTCCTGCGGGGCCACGGCACTTTCGCGCAATTCGAGCGCTGGCAGATCGCGTATCTCCCCGTTTACAGCCTCTGGGCGGCTCTCGTCGTCGTCGCCTTTCCGCCGCTGTTCGCCTACGGGTAAGAGCGCCCCCGTTCTTTGCCATCGCCACGGCAGTTGTCGCAGACTCGCGCTTCATCCTCGCCGGAGGCGCCACCATGACCCTCGTTCCCCAGTTGCCCGATCTGGATCCGGACGGCCGGAAGCTGCCGGTCAAACTAGACAGCACGTCGAACGGCGAATTCGCCCCCGTGCCGCTGGAACCTTCCCACCGTCACGCGAATCATCTCGCGAGCGAGTGGGCGACCGAAATCGCGCGCAACCTGGGGGTTAACCGCCGCAGGTTCCTCACGACACTGAGCGGCGCCGCATCCACATTGCTCGCGTTCAATGCCGCGCACGCGCGCGCCGGCCGCAACGGTGGATTCTTCGAGATTTCCAACGAAGCGAAGACGGATGCGCAGCTCGCCGGCGCCGAGCTCGGCAAGCGTGAATTCATCTTCGACGTCCAGGGCCACTTCGTGAACCCGACGGGCGCGTGGACGAAGCGACTGCCGCCCGGCGCCAAGCCGCTGCAGTTCCCGAGCACGCAATGCGATCTCGCGAAAGGCCCGGGCGAACGCGCCTATCTCAACTGCATCGGGCCCGACCAGTTCGTGAAGGACGTCTTCCTCGACTCCGACACCGATCTCATGGTGCTGAGCTTCGTGCCGTCCACGCGCGAGGACGAGCCGCTCACGATCGAAGAGGCCACGGCGACGCGCGACATCGTCGCGAAACTCGAAGGGTCTCACCGCCTGCTGCTGCATGGCCGCGTGAACCCCAACCAGAAGGGCGACGTCGAGGACATGGAGCGCCTCAAGGAGTTTGGCGTCGTCGCGTACAAGACCTACACGCAGTGGGGTCCGAGCGGCGCCGGCTTCTGGATGACCGACGACGTGGGAGTGGCCTTCGTCGAGAAGGCGCGCAAGCTGGGCGTGCGCAACATCTGCATCCACAAGGGCCTCGACTTCGGTCCGAAGAGTTACGAGCACTCGACCTGCCGCGACATCGGCCCGATCGCGAAGCAGTTTCCCGACATGAATTTCCTCATCTACCACTCGGGGTTCGTGACGTCGAAGCCCGAAGGACCCCACGACCCCAAGCGCACCGACGGCATCGACTCGCTGGTCACCTCGTTGCTGGGCAGCGGTATCAAGCCCAACTCGAACGTCTACGCGGAGCTAGGTTCGACCTGGCGCTTCCTCTCGATGCGCGATCCGGATTCCGCCGCGCACGCGATGGGCAAACTGTTCAAGCACGTCGGCGAGGACAACGTGCTCTGGGGCACGGACTCGATCTGGTACGGTTCGCCGCAGGACCAGATCCAGGCGTTCCGCACCTTCCAGATCTCGGAACCCCTGCGCGAGAAGTACGGCTACCCGAAGATGACGCCGGCGCTGCGCGCGAAGGTGTTCGGTCTCAACGCCACCAAGCCCTACCATCTCGCGGCGGACGAGCTCAGGAAATTCACCCAACGTGACAAGGTGGCGCAATCCCGGATGGAATACGCCGAGCGCCCGAATCCGTCATTCGCGACCCACGGTCCGCGCACGCGTCGCGAATTCCTCAACCTGCGCGCCTGGCATGCCGGAGAGCCCTGAGAACATGTCGAAGATGATCCGTCCCCATCGCAGCCTCGCGCTGTTCACGATCGCCATTTTCGCCACGGCGGTACTTGCCGCCTGTGGCAAACGCGAAGCGGGCGATTCCGCGCCAGCCCCTGCGCCCGCGCCGGCGGCGCAGCAGGAGCCCTCGCCGCCCGAACTCACCGCGGAGCAGGCCGCGCGACTGGTGCGCCCGCACTCGCCGATCGTGGGACCGCCGAACGCGCCCGTGACGCTGGTCGAGTTCCTCGATCCCGCCTGTGAGGGCTGCCGCGCGTTCGCGCCGATCGTGAAGCAGATCCTTTTCATGCATCCCGAGGACGTGCGCCTCGTGGTGCGATTCGCGGCGTTTCACCAGGGTTCCGACGAGGCGATCCGCATAATCGAAGCCGCACGGCAGCAGGGCAAGTTCGAAGAAGTGTTGTCCGCGCTGTTCGATCACCAGGAAGAATGGGCATCGCACCATGCACCCGACATCGAGGCGGCGTGGAAGATCGCCGCCGGTGCAGGCATCGACGTCCAGCGCGCGCGCCGCGATGCGCGCAGCAAGGCGGCCGACGAATTGCTGCGCATCGACGAGGAAGACATCAATGCGCTGCAGGTTGCGCGCACGCCGACGTTCTTCGTGAACGGGCGTCAGCCGGCGGTCTTCGGGCCGCGTCCTCTCATGGAACTGATAGCGGCCGAAATCGAAAAGGCGAAGGCCGCGCCCGCGGCGGCCGCCTCTAACTAACGGTCTGTTCGGTGGCGAGCTCGATGCTCTCGTGGGGCTTGAGGCCCCGCGCGAGCAGCTCGGTCCAGATCTGCTCGGCATCCTCGGCGAAGCCGAAGAGGTCCAGGTCGGCCCGGTCGATCATGCCGTGTTCGACCAGGCTCTCGAAGTTGATCACCGAGTTCCAGTACGCGCGGTCGAACAGGACGATCGGGATGCGCGGCGCCTTGTCGGTCTGGCGCAGCGTGAGCAGCTCGAACAATTCATCGAAGGTGCCGAAGCCGCCGGGGAAGACCACGAGCGCATTCGCGCGCATCGCCAGGTGCATCTTGCGCATCGCGAAGTAGTGGAAGCGGAAGGTGAGCGCCGGCGTCGAATAGACGTTCGGCAACTGCTCGTGGGGCAGCGTGATGTTGAAC
>JAEZCR010000140.1 GCA_023433465.1 Pseudomonadota bacterium
GCTCTGGGTCGCCCTCTCGGGCTCCAGCGCCGCGTTCCCGCGGTTTCGAACATCATGGCGTGGTTGGCGCCCTTAGTTGATCGTCACGCGGAACGTCACGACGGCGATTTCCGCCGCGGTGGATCCCGGATTGATGACGCCCGCCGCCGCCGAGGGCGAATTGATTGGGCCGCCCGACACGTACGGCATCACGCCACCCACGTCCGAGACCGGCGCACCGTTGAGCGTCGTCGAACCCGCGACATAGGTCGTGTTGGCCGGGATCGCTTCGAGCAGGCTCGCGCCGCTCGTCACGAGACCGTTGTTCTGCACCGTGATCGTGTATTCGACCGTCGCGCCCGGGATCGCCTTGGCCTGGCCCGGAGCGCTGAAGCCGTCGCTGATTACGACCGCCGACTTGGTCACCGTGAGCGTGCCGACGAAGTACTGGTCGTACGCGAAGCTGACGCCGTCGTTGGCCGTGTTGCCATCGTTGGTGCCGGTTTCGGCGAAGACGACTTCGACCACGTTCGGATCGTCGGCGAGACCGGTCTCCGCCTCGAATCCGGTGTCGGCGACCCAGTCGCCGCCGTTCGCGGCGTCTACCGAGGGACGCACGACCAGTCGAATGGTGGACGCCGTGGCGTTCGCGGCCGCGGCCGGCGTATCCGCCAGCACGAACACGTACACGCACGCGTCTTCGCCGAGCTGCTCGATGTACGCCTGAGTTTCACCCGCGTAGTTTGGCGTCGTCATGGATGCGGTCGTACAGGCGGCTCCCGACACTCGCGTGCGGAAGTTGGCCATGTCCCATCCCGGCGCATCCGGGCGACCGAACAGGTTCGCCAGCGGGTTCAGGTTGTCGGCCGAAAGCCCGAAATCCTGCGGACCGTTGCTGGTGTTCGTCACGCGGAACACCGTGACGACGTTGGTGAGGCCGGGGCTCGAGACGGTCGCGGCGCCGTTGGTTTCCTCGGCGACGAACATCAGTCGCTTGTCGACCCGGAACGCCGTGTTGGCGCCGTTGCCCGCGCCGGGCGTGGAATTGCCCGTGGGTGACGACTCGATGACTGCCTGCGGCACGCCGCTCACGCTGTAGTTCACGCTGGCCCGGTTCACGATATTCGTATCGAAATTGGTGTCGGTGCCGGCCGCGTACGCGGATGGCGCCAACCCAACCAGGCTCAGCGCGACGACAGCGAGACCGACTCGCCGCATCTGCTGATTGAACGATTGCATGGGTACTCCTCTCTCTTGAAACGAAACAAACTACTCAAACGAAAATCAGTTCAGCACCGTGCGGAAGCGCGCGAACGCCGACGCCCCGGGCTGCAACGCGTCCCGGAACTGCCAGCGGATGTGCTTGTATTCGTCGGCACGCGCCTTGCGGGTCACGCCGCTGTCGACGACGGTGAGTTGTCCGTCGGCGGCGAAGGTCTCGCCGTCGAGCGAATAGCGGATGTCGCTGCCGGGACCCGTCGCGGAATTGGCGACGTAGGTCATGTGTTCGGGCACCGCGTTGTTGATGACGGCGTTCTCCGCCGGCTTCTTGCAAATGTTGTTGGCCGTGATCGTCCAGACGACTTCCGTGCCCGGCACGACCTTGCCGGCCGGCACGAGCTTCGTCGTCTTCTCGCCCTTCTCGTTCACCTCGACCTGTTCGATCTCGGCGGTGGACTTGAGGACGATGCAGCCCTCTTCTGGAACGAGCGGGGCCTGCGCATTGGCCTGGGTGCTCGCGGCGTACGCGATCAACGCGACCACGCCGACTAACTTCTGGATCCCCGATTTCATCTGTGTCTCCTTCACGATCTTCCCGGTGCTCAATTGATGGTCACGGCGAACTCGACCGTCTGCGATCCGCCCGCCTGGGTGAGGGTGCCGAGCGCCACGCGCACGCGCGGCGTCGGTGTGGTTTCGTAGGTGCCTGCGTCGGCGTCCGCGCCGTCGGTGAGCGCGACGCCGTTGAGTCGCAGCGAGCCCGGCACGTAGGTTGTATTGGCCGGGATGTCGTCGCTGAATACCGTGTTCAGCGCCGAACCCGTGCCCGTCGCGCTCACGGCGATCGTGTAGGTGATGCGCGCGCCCGGAACGGCATGCGTGGTGTTGAACGGGTCGAGCACGGCCTGGCTCTTCGCCGCGGTCACGGTGACGCCCGCGACGAGGTATTCGCCCACACCGATGGCGCGCGCGCGTGTCGTGCCGACGACCGCGAACGTGTTGCCGACACCCATGCCGATGTACGGCGTACCAGGGTCGCCGCTGCCGGTCGCCGCCTCCGCGATGAGGCTCGAGCGGCCGATGTTGCCGTCCACCACTCCCGCCGGAATGTCGTTGACGACGAACACGTGGAGGAACGCGTCCGCGGCGAGCGTCGGATCATTGCTGCCGTTGTAGATGGTGTCGGCGGGCGTGAGGGTGCCCGTGCCATCGGTGTCGAGGTAGATAGACGGCGTGGCGGCGACCGGATCGAAGTTGTCGCCCGCGATCGCGTTGTCGAGGACCAGGCTGAAGGCCTCGGGACCGTTGCCGGTGTTCGTGACGCGGAAGCGCAATACCTGCGCCGTCGAGCCGGGCGCGACCGGCAGCGCCGCGGCCGGCGCCGTCACGACGACATCGAGGATCTCCGCGACGGTGACGCTGGCGGTGGTCGAAGTCGCATTCGCATTGACCGCGCCGACGCTGTAGCTGACGGACGCAGTACTATCGATGTTCGTGCCGGCGGCGACACCCACCGCATGGGCGGGGGCCGTCACGAGGGCGCACAGCACCGCAATCGAGCCGGCGTATGCCGAAGCCCGTAGGGAAAACACTTTGATGACTCCTCCGAATCCTCGAGTCCCGATCGCGCTTCCACCCGGGACCGACTCCGGATGGAAGCGCCAAACCCATGACGCTCATGAGTTAGGGCTCTCGCTGCGGTGCATAATAGAAATAGAAGCCCCTAGGGCCCTGTGATTGGAATCACGCGCACCCTGTCGCCACTGGGATACAGATCACATATAACGAGGACGGTCCTCCGGAGATGTCCATGGCAGGCAGGAAAAACCGCTCGGAGCGTGAAAAGCCGCAAGAAATCGCCGTTAAAGACGGGGCCGGCGCGGCCGATAGGGAGAGTCAGCCGGAGCTCGAACGAGACGCTGCGACCGACGCCGCCGAACAGATCCTCGGGGCGAATCCCTTGTTGGGGCTGGACCGGGACGAACTGCTGGACGCCGCCCGCCGGCTCCTGAAGCTCATGACCCTGAAACCGCAGGTTCTCGTCGAAGAGAACCTCGCGTTCGGGCGCGAGCTCGTGGCCATCGCGCTGGGGCAGTCGAAGGTCACGGCCGATCCGCGCGACCGGCGCTTCAGCCATCCCATCTGGCATAAGAGCGGCTACTACAAGCGGCTCATGCAGGGCTTCGTCGCGTGGCGCGACATGCTGAACCGCGTGCTCGATCGCGCGGACACGACGACCGAAGATCGCGAGCGCGCGCGGTTCGTGCTCCAACTATTCACCGAGACCTTCGCGCCCACCAATTCCCACCTCGGCAATCCCGGCGCCCTGCAACGCATCACCGAGACGCGCGGCAGGAGCGTGCTCTGGGGCCTGGAGAATTTCGTCGATGACCTGCTGAACAACGCGGGCATGCCGCGCCAGGTGGACGAACGCAAATTCCAGGTCGGCGGGAACCTCGCGACGACGCCCGGCGCGGTGGTTTATCGCGGCGAAGCGTTCGAGCTCATCCAGTACACGCCGCAGACGGAGACGGTCCAGCGCCGCCCGCTCATCATCGTTCCGCCGCAGATAAACAAGTTCTACGCGACGGACCTCGCTCCGGGGCGCAGCTTCGCCGAATACGCCGTGCAACACGGCATCCAGACCTTCTGCATCAGCTGGCGCAATCCGACCGCCGCGCAACGCGACTGGAACATGGAGACGTATCTGACCGCCTGCAAGCAGGCGATCGACGTCGCGTGCGAGATCACGGGCGCGGACCAGGTCAACACGATGGCGGCGTGCGCGGGTGGGTTCACGCTCGCGACGCTGCTCGGACACCTGGCTGCGAAGGGTGAACCCAAGGTGGCGAGCGCCACCCTGCTCGTCACCGTCCTCGACACGTCGGCGCCCACCTTGTTAGGCCAGTTCGCGTCGCGCTCGGGTATCGCGGCGACGATCAAGAAGACCCGCCACAACGGCGTGCTCGAAGGCAGTGAAATGTCGCGCGTGTTCGCCTGGCTGCGGCCCAACGATCTCGTGTGGCTGTTCGTCGCGAACAACTGGGTCATGGGCAACCGGCCGCCGGCGTTCGACATCCTCTACTGGAACTCCGACACGACGCGCCTGCCGGGAGAATTCCACGCGGACCTGCTCAGGATGTTCATGGACAATCCGCTCACGCAGCCCGGCCGCATCGAAGTGCTGGGCACGCCCATCGACATGTCGAAGGTCGATGTGCCCGCGTACGTCGTCGCCGGCGTGACCGACCACATCACGCCCTGGCAGGCGTGTTACCAGTCGAAGAACGTGCTCAAGGGGAAGATGGACTTCGTGTTGTCCTCGAGCGGCCACATCCAGAGCATCGTGAATCCGCCGACCAATCCGAAGGCGAAGTATTTCCTCAACAGCGAGTTGCCCGAGGACGCCGAAGCCTGGCGCGCGGCCGCGATCGAGCGCAACGGCAGTTGGTGGGAACATTGGAGCGAGTGGTATCGCCAGCATGGCGATGGCGAAGTGCCCGCGCCGAAAACGCTCGGCAGCGCGCGATACCCCGCGGGCGATCCGGCGCCCGGAAGGTACGTCCACCAACGATGAGCGCGCCCAAGGTCGAGTACGTCGAGGTCGATGGCATCAATCTGCGTGTCGCCACCCAGCAGGGCCGCGCGAATCCGCCGCTGCTGCTGTTCAACGGCATCGGCGCGAATCTCGAGCTGTGTTTTCCGTTCATGGAGGCCATGTCCGAGCGGGAGATCCTGATCTTCGACGTGCCCGGCGTGGGCCGATCGCAGATGAGCTGGCGGCCGCGCCGCTTTTCGGGTCTCGCGCGGCTCGCGCGCAAACTACTCGACCGCCTCGGCTACCGTGTCGTCGACGTCATCGGCGTTTCCTGGGGCGGCGCACTCGCGCAGCAGTTCGCGCGGCAGTATCCGGATCGTTGCCGTCGGCTGGTGCTCGCGGCGACCTCCCCCGGCGCGGTCATGGTGCCGGGCCGCCCGTCCGCGTTGTCGAAGATGATCACGCCGAAGCGTTACCTCTCGCCTACCTACATGCAGAAAGCGGCCGGCGACATCTACGGGGGTGAAGCGCGCCGCGACCCGAAGATCATGTCCGCGCACACCGCTCGGATCATCGCGCCGCAGTTCATGGGATACATCTATCAACTCCTGGCCGGCATGGGCTGGACCAGCATTCACTGGCTCCACAGGATCCGGCAGCCGACACTCATCATGGCCGGCGCGGATGATCCCCTCGTACCGCCGGTCAATTCCCGCATCATCTCCCTGCTGGTCCCGAACAACCGCCTGTTCATAGTCCCCGGCGGCGGACACCTCTTCATGCTCCATTCGCTCGAAAAAGTGGTCCCGGTGATCCGGGACTTCCTGGATTCCGAATCTCCTCTCATCCCGCATTCTCCCTGATTGACTTCGCTCGGCCGATCCGTATGCTGCGTCGCATCATTGCTGCACAGCAGCACAGGAGAACCCATGATTTTTCAGGAAAAAATGCTCGAAGTGGCCTCGGATCTGCGGGTTCGCTCGCTCGCCCTCGCCCAGGCGGCGATTGAAGCCGGTCGTGCACGGGCCCAGGAAGCCGCCCGACGCGCGACGGTATTGCAGGGCTCGCTCGATGTGCTCGGCACGAGCGGGCGCGAGCTCAACAAGGTCGTCCGACGTCATGCCGTGCGCTTCGTGAAGGAAAACTCCACGATTGTCCGCGCCGCGAGCAAGGATGTTTCCGCGATCGCGCGTGATACCTACGCGAGCTTCACGAAGTCCGGCGCGAAGAAACATGCTGCGCCGACCCGCAAATCCGCGTCTTCCCGCAAGCGCGCACGCGCGAAGGTTTCGCGCTGACCAGGCCCGCGCCCCGGCACAGGGGCGCGATTTTTCGCGCCTAACAGCCTGATTTTGTCAGCAGGACAACCTGTTAGCGTTATCACCGAATTCTCAGTCGAGCGCCCGTTCGCCGCTATACTCCATTGTCTCGCCCGGACAGGCAGACAATTTGAGGACTTCGAATGGCAACAGCGCCCCTCTCCTTCGCTGAGCTTCCCCGAATATCTCCCGCGGTTGCCGACTGGGTCGAATCGGTCCGGCAACTGACTACCCCGGACCGCGTTCATTGGTGCGACGGCTCGGCCGCCGAGCTCGCCCTGCTCAAACAGGCGCTCGAGCAGACCGGCGAGCTCAAGAAGCTCAACCCGAAGACCTTCCCCAACTGCCACATCGCCTACTCGCACCCCTCCGACGTGGCGCGCGTCGAGCACCTGACCTTCATCTGCACGCGCGATCGCGAGGACGCGGGGCCTAACAACAACTGGATGGCCCCGGACGAGGCGCATGTGAAGATGCGCGAGCTCTTCAAGGGCTGCATGAAGGGCCGCACCTTGTACGTGGTGCCCTACTGCATGGGACCCATCGACTCGCCCTACTCCCGCTGCGGCGTGGAGATCACCGACAGCGCGTACGTGGTCGTCAACATGGCCATCATGACGCGCATGGGCCGGCCCGCGCTTGAGCGCATCGCGCGCGAGGGCGGAAAGTTCGTCAAGGGACTGCACTCGATCGGCGAGCTCGATCCGAACCGCCGCTTCATCATGCATTATCCCGAGGAGCTCTCGATCGAGAGCTTCGGCTCCGGCTACGGCGGCAACGCGCTGCTCGGCAAGAAATGCCACGCGCTGCGCATCGCGAGCTGGCAGGCGCGCGACGAGGGCTGGCTCGCGGAGCACATGCTCATCGTCGGAATCGAGAATCCCCAGGGCGAAACCCACTACATCGCCGCCGCATTCCCCTCGGCCTGCGGCAAGACCAACCTCGCGATGCTGATCCCACCGGAGTCGATGCCCGGCTGGAAGGTCTGGACGGTGGGCGACGACATCGCCTGGCTGCACCCCGGACCGGATGGGCGCCTGTACGCGATCAATCCCGAGGCGGGTTATTTCGGCGTCGCGCCCGGCACCAACCGCGCCACGAATCGCAATGCGTTCGACATGGTTCACCGCGACACGCTGTTCACCAACGTCGCGCTGACCGCGGACAACGAGCCGTGGTGGGAAGGCCGCAGGCTCAACAAGCCCGTGCTCGACTGGCAGGGCAAGCCGTACGATCCGGCGAGCGGCGGCGTTTCCGCGCACCCGAATTCGCGCTTCACCGTGTCCGCGAAGGTCAACCCTATCTACTCGCCACGCGCGGAGGATCCGCGGGGTGTGCCCATCAGCGCGCTGGTGTTCGGCGGACGGCGCCGCGAGGTGGCGCCGCTCGTGTACGAGGCGCGCAGCTGGCAACACGGGGTCCTGGTCGGCGCCTCGGTCGCCTCCGAGACCACCGCGGCCGCCACCGGCGCCGTCGGTGTCGTGCGCCGCGATCCGATGGCGATGAAGCCGTTCGCGGGATACAACTTCGGCGACTACTGGCGGCACTGGCTCGAGGTGGGCAGACGACTGCAGCACCCGCCGCGCCTGTTCCACGTGAACTGGTTCCGCCGCGATGCCGAGGGCAAGTTCCTGTGGCCGGGCTACGGCGACAACCTGCGCGTCATCGAGTGGATCATCAAGCGGTGCACCGGACAGATCGGCGCCGCCGAGTCCCCGATCGGCTATCTACCCCAGCCGCGGGATCTCAACCTCGAAGGCGTGAACGTGAGCGAGCGCACGATGCGTGATCTCCTCGGAGTGCCGTCCGAAGCCTGGCGCAAGGAAGTTCAGGACATGCGCGAGTACCTGAAGGAATTCGGCGATCGCGCGCCGCAGGAGATGTTCGCCGAGCTCGACGAGACCGAGCGCCGCCTGGGTCAGCAGGGTCAGGCTTCTTCGCAGTAGAAGCGGATCGTCAGGGGCGAATCGCGCTCGGGCACGCGTCCGAGGCCGATGAGCCCTTCGCCCTTGATCTGCACGCTGTCGCGGCGCACGAACAACTCCTCGCCGCCCTCGGCCTGCACGAACGTGCCGTTCGTGCTCTGGTCGATGAGCACGAACTTGTTGCGGTTGATCTCAATGCGCGCGTGCAGGCGCGAGATCAGGTTGCCGCGGATCACGAGATCGTTGTCGTCCGCGCGGCCGATCGCGACGTTCGGACGCTGCTCGGTCAACATGACCTCGCCGCCGTCGAACGTAAGCCGCAGGCGCATCGCGCGCCGGCCCTCGTGCGGGGAGAGGGACATGGACGGCAACATGCTCGTGATGTCCTCGGTTTGCCAGAGCACCTCGAACAGCGTGACCTCGGCGCCCTGGCCCTTGAGCGTCGCGACGTCGATCTGGCGCACCGAGGACTGCCACTCGGGCGACAGCAGCGCCACCATGGCTTCGGTGGTGATGATCTGCCCGGCCTTGGCCTGGCTCGTCATGCGGTTCGCGGTGTGCACGGTCGAGCCGAACACGTCCCGGTTCTCCACTACGACCGGACCCGCGTGGCAGCCGATGCGGATGGCGACGTGATGCCCCTCCGCGGTCAGCTCCGGATTTCCGGTGATGGATTTCTGCATCTTCGCGGCCGCGTTGAGCGCGTCGTTCGCGATCGGGAAGGTGGACATCACCTCGTCGCCCATCGTCTTGATGACGGTGCCGTGATGCTCCTCGGTGGCCTGCTTCATGATGTCGATGCAGGTCGCGATCACCTCGCGGGCGCGCTGATCCCCGAGCTCTTCATAGAGCCGCGTTGAGCCGACCACGTCGGCAAACACGATGGCGAGTTCGATGTCTTTGGCCATTGAGGATCAGTTGGATGGACGCCGGGAATTATACGCATATGACCTAGAATGGCAGCCCATTCCCCAGGGCTACGACTAAACCACCCCATGCGCAGACTGATCTACCCGTTTTTCGCGACCTGTCTCCTCACCTTTTCCATGCACTCCGCCGCGGCCGACAAGGCGCCGGCCTTCACTCGCGCCGACCTCGACAAGGCCGCCATGCTGCGCAAAAAGGCATTGGAAGACACGACGGCCTATGAGCTGGTGAAGTCCCTCACCACCGAAGTCGGCCCGCGACCGGCAGGTTCTCCGGGAGACAAGGCCGCCGTCGACTGGGGTGTGCGCGAAATGCAGCGGCTGGGATTCTCGAACGTGCATACCGTCGAGGCCACCGTGCCGCACTGGGTGCGCGGCGAAGCCGAATTCGCGGTGGTTTCGCCCTGGCCGCAGGCCATGCCGACGATCGCGCTCGGCGGCAGCGTCGGCACCACGACCGAAGGCATCGAGGCCGACGCGATCATGGTGAAGGACCTGGAAGCCCTCGCGGCCCTGCAGCCCGGCGCGGTGAAGGACCGGATCGTGTTCTTCCACAACCGCATGGATCGCACGCGGGATGGGTCGGGATACGGCCGCGCCGTGAGAGTGCGTGCCGGTGGAGCATCGGCCGCCGCGAAACTGGGCGCGATCGGCGTCGTCATCCGCTCGATCAGCACCAGTGACGACCGTTTCCCGCACACGGGCGCGATGCGCTACGCGGCCGATGCACCACGAATCCCGGCGCTCGCGATTTCGAATCCGGATGCGGATGCGCTCGAGCGGCAGTTCCAGAGCGGTAAACCAGTACGGCTCCGGATGCGCTCGAGCTCGCGCGACCTGCCGTCGGCCACGTCCGCCAACGTCATCGGAGAAATTCCCGGCACCGACCTCGCGAACGAGATCGTGATTCTCGGCGGCCACCTCGATTCCTGGGACCCCGGTGTCGGCGCGCTCGACAACGCTTCGGGCGTCGCGATCATCATGAGAGTCGCCAGTCTGATCCGCGAGCTCGACCTCGAACCCCGACGGACCATTCGCGTCGTGCTGTTCGCGAACGAGGAGTTCGGCACCAACGGCTCACTTGCCTACGCCGCGGCGAAGGAAACCGAGTTCGAGCGCCACGTGCTCGGGTTCGAAGCGGATTTCGGCGCCGGCCCGGTCTGGCGGCTGTCGAGCGGAGTCAACCCCGGGCAGCTACCCGCGGTCGATGCCATCTTCAAGGCGCTCGCCCCGCTCAAGCTCGAACGCGGGAAGAACGAGTCGCGCGGCGGCGCCGATCTGCGCGTGCTGTCCGCGCGCGGCATGGCCATCATCTCGCCCGACCTCGACGGGACGGACTATTTCGACGTGCACCACAACGCGAACGACACACTCGCGCGCGTCGACCCCGCGGCGATCCAGCAGAGCGTCGCGGCATTCGCCGTGAGCGCGTGGCTCGGCGCGCAGTACCCGGGCACATGGGAACGCGTACCGACGCCCACGCCGCCGGGTCGCTGAACTTGAGTTCCGCCGCGGAGTTCGTGAAGACGCTGAACCTCGCCGCCCATCCCGAGGGCGGCTGGTACCGCGAGATCTTCCGTTCCGCTGACACCGTGACGACGGCGCGCGGGCCGCGCGCCGCGCTCACGTGTATCGACTACCTGCTCGAGGCCGGGCAGAAGAGCCGCTGGCACGTGGTCGCGTCCGATGAGATCTGGCACCACCACGGCGGCGCGGCGCTCGAACTGCTGGTCTTTCAGCCGGACGATGGCGTCCTGTCGCGGAAGGTGCTCGGGCCGCCCGGCCGCGACCAGCATCCGACCGGCATCGTTCGCGCCGGCGAGTGGCAGGCCGCGCGCAGTCTCGGAGACTGGTCGCTCGTGGGGTGCGATGTCGGGCCGGGATTCGATTTCGCGGACTTCGCACTGGTCGCGACGTTGCCGGGACACGAGCGGCACTTTCGCGGCGTGCTCGCGCCGTACGCGGATTTGCTCTAGTCAGACACTACCTTCTCCGGACGTTCAGGCGGCCGCGGCCGCGAGACGTTCGCAGGCCTCGCCCGCCTCCATCAGCAGCGTGGGGTCGGAGTCCGGGGCGCGCGTGCCCTCTGAAAGCAGGCGCCGGAATTCCTTGGCGCCGGGCTGTCCCGCGTACAAGCCCAACATATGGCGCGCGATCCATGCGAGTCGCTCGCCGCGCGCGACTTCGCGGCGCGCGTAGGCGGTCATGCGTTCGAGCATTTCGATGCGAGTCGGCGGAGTCCAGCCGGAGTGCAGCGTCGCCGCGACGTCGGCGAGCACCATCGGCCGGTGATAGGCCTCGCGGCCCAGCATCGCGCCATCCGCCCATTCGAGCGAGCTAACTACCTGGTCCGGGGTGCGCAGCCCGCCGTTGACGACGACGGTCGCTTCGGGGAACGCAGTGCGCAGCTCGCGCACGACGTCGTGGCGCAGCGGCGGGATTTCGCGGTTGTCGCGCGGAGACCAGGCGCCGAGCACGGCCTTGCGCGCGTGCACGATGATGGCGTGGGAGCCGGCGGCGAGAATGCCGGCGACGAATTGGTGCAACTCGTCGCGTTCCCGGTCGCCGAATCGCGCCGCGGCCTCGCGCGCGGATTCGCGTCGCGAACTCCCCTCGCCCGCGAGCTCCGTCGCATCGACTACGCCGATGCGCAGCTTTACCGTGACCGGAATGTCCACCGCCGCACGCATCGCGGCCACGCAGTCCGCCACGAGTCCGGGCCTCAGCATGAGACACGCGCCGAACGCCCCCGAGTGCACGCGATCGCTCGGGCAACCGCAATTGAGGTTGATCTCGTCGTAGCCCATCGCCGCGCCGATACGCGCCGACTCCGCGAGGTCCTTCGGATCGCTGCCGCCGAGCTGCAACGCGACCGGGTGTTCCTCGGGATCGAACCCCAGCAGCCGCTGCCGATCGCCGCGCAGGACCGCACCCGTCGTGACCATCTCCGTATATAGAAGAGTGTCCGGGGAGAAGCCGCGCAGGAAGTAGCGGCAATGGCGGTCGGTCCAGTCCATCATCGGGGCCACCGAGATGCGGCGATCGAGGCTTGTCTTTGACGCGCTTTTCACAGGTGGCGAAGTCCACCACAGCGTCACCGGCCTCGCAAACGCTCCGCGAGAAATTCCCGGATCTTCCCGGCACCGGCCGGCGAAACCTCGCCGAGGACGCCATGCCGAAGCTTCGGTATGTGCTCCGTCACGCTCGACTGGTCCGCGAAGTACGTAGCGGGGCGCCGGCCCGAAGCC
>JAEZCR010000152.1 GCA_023433465.1 Pseudomonadota bacterium
ACGCCAAGACCAAGAAGAACATCTTCTCGAATCCGGACGGCACGCCGACGCCGCTGTTCTTCTCGCACATCGCGGGCCTGCAGAAGTACCTGCCCGCCGCGATGGCGCTGCTCGCGCCGAACGTGAATTCCTACCGGCGCATCTCGCGCTTCCAGCTCGCGCCGATCAACGTGCAGTGGGGCTACGACAACCGCACCGCGGGACTGCGCGTGCCGGCGTCGGATGCGACCGCGCGGCGCGTCGAGAACCGCCTGGCGGGCGCGGATGCCAATCCGTATATCGCGATCGCGACTTCGCTCGCGTGCGGCTACCTCGGCATGGTCGAAGGGCTGCAGCCCTCGGAGCCGATTTCCGGATCGGCGCACGACCTGCCGTTCTCGCTGCCGCGCTCGCTCGACGACGCGATCCGCGAGCTGCGCGAGTGCGATCCGCTGGTGCGCATCCTCGGCGAGCCGTTCACCTCCGCGTACACCATCGTCAAGGAAGCCGAGTACGAGGTGTTCCTGCAGGTGATCAGTTCGTGGGAGCGTGAACACCTGCTGCTGAACGTCTGAGGAAGACCCATCATGGCGGCACCATCGACGCGCGAATGGCAGCAACTAGATAGCGCCCACTATCTTCATCCCTTCACCGACTACAAACAGCTCGCGGGGAAGGGTGCACGTATCGTCACCCGGGCCGAAGGCGTCTATATCTACACTTCGGACGGGCAGAAGATCCTCGACGGAATGTCGGGCCTCTGGTGCGTCGCGCTCGGCTATGGCCGGCGCGAACTGTCGGAAGCAGCCTACCGGCAGATGCAGGAACTCCCTTACTACAACAGCTTCTTCCAGTGCGCGACGACGCCGGCGATCGAGCTCGCGCGGATCCTCAAGGAAGTCACGCCGCCGCAATTCAACCGTGTCTTCTATACTGGCTCGGGCAGCGAAGCGAACGACACGCTGCTGCGCCTCGTGCGCCGCTACTGGCAGTTGCTAGGCCAGCCCGGGCGCAACATCGTCATCTCGCGCTGGAATGGATACCACGGTAGTACCATTGCCGGCGCATCGCTCGGCGGCATGAAGCCGATGCACGAGCAGCTCGGCCCGGATGGCGCCGTGCCGGGCATCGTGCACATCAACCAGCCGTATTGGTTCGGCGAGGGCGGAGATCTCACGCCGGCGGAGTTCGGCCTGGCCTGCGCGCGGGAGCTCGAGAGGAAAATAGAGGAAATCGGCCCGGAGCGCGTCGCTGCTTTCATCGGCGAGCCAGTCCAGGGAGCCGGCGGCCTCGTGATCCCGCCGGACACCTACTGGCCCGAGATACAAAGAATCGTCGACAAGTACGGGATCCTGCTCGCTTCCGACGAGGTGATCTGCGGGTTCGGCCGCACGGGGCGCTGGTTCGGCTGCGAGTACTTCGGCACGCGCCCGGATTTCCTGACGATGGCCAAGGCGTTGTCCTCCGGCTATCTACCGATCGGGGGCCTGATGGTGTCCGATCGGGTCGCGGACGTGATTATCGACAAGGGCGGCGAGTTTTTTCATGGTTTCACCTATTCGGGCCACCCGGCGGCGTGCGCGGTCGCGATCGCGAACCTGGAAATCTTCCGGCGCGAGGGTATCGTCGAGCGCGTCAGGGACGACGTCGCGCCCTATCTAGCCGCCCGCTGGCGGGAGCTGGCGTCCCACCCGCTGGTCGGTGAAGCGCGGTGCCTGGGACTCCTGGCGGCGATCGAGCTGGTGCCTGACAAGAGTTCTCGCCGATTTTTCGAGCCGCGCGGCGAAGTCGGCGTCCACATGCGCGACGCCTGCACGCGCAACGGACTCGTCATGCGCGCCACGCGCGACACGCTGTTCGTCGCGCCGCCGCTGGTCATAACCCGCGCGGAAATAGACGAACTACTGTCCAAAGTAGTGCGATCGCTCGACGAAACAGCGGCGTGGGCGCGCGCCGAGGGCTGGCTATAGACGCGGTCGCTGTTATATAAGACGCCTCATGGACGCGGTGTGTGGGTCTCACATCGCGACAAACATTTAGGGGTCACAAACATGTCCACTCGCAGCCTTTCGGCCATTGCATCGGCCTCGTTGCTTCTTTTGCTCGCCGCGTGCGGAAAGAAGGAGGAGGCTCCGTCGGCGCCCACGGCCGAATCGGGCGCTGCCGCCACCTACGACACCGACGCTGAAAAGATCGTCAACGTCTACAACTGGTCCGACTACATCGAGCCCACCGTGCTCGAGGACTTCACCAAGGAAACCGGCATCACCGTCAACTACGAGGTGATGGACTCGAACGAACTGCTCGAGACGAAGCTCGTCGCGGGACGCACGGGTTACGACGTCGTGGTTCCGTCCGCGTCGTTCCTCGCGCGGCAGATCAAGGCCGGCGTGTACCAGAAGCTCGACAAATCCAAGCTGCCGAACCTCAAGAACCTCGATCCCGACATCACCGCCAAGCTCGAGGTGTTCGACCCGGGCAACGAGCACTCGGTGAATTACATGTGGGGCACGTCCGGCGTGGCCTACAACGAAGAGCAGATCAAAGCCGCGATGCCGAACGCGCCGGTAGATAGCTTCGCGATGTTCTGGGATCCGAAGGTGGTCTCGAAATTCGCCAAGTGCGGTGTTTCGATCCTCGATGCGCCGTCGGAAGTCGTCGGCACCGTGCTCATCTACCTGGGCCGCGACGCGAATTCGGAGAAACCCGAGGATCTCGCCGCCGCCGAGAAGGTGCTGATGTCGGTGCGCCCGTACATCCGGCTCATCAACTCCTCCAAGTACATCGAGGACCTGGCCAACGGCGAGATCTGCCTGGCGCTCGGCTGGTCGGGCGACGTGCTGCAGGCCCGGGACCGCGCCGTGGAGGCGGAGAAGCCGTTCACCATCAAGTACAACATCCCGAAGGAAGGCGCGGTCATGTTCTTCGACAACATGGCCATCCCGGCGGACGCCTCGCACGTCAAGAACGCCCACCTGTTCATCGACTATCTGCTGCGCCCCGAAGTGGCCGCGAAGAACAGCAACTTCATCAGCTTCGCCAACAGCAACGCCGCGTCCTGGCCGCTCATCAATCCGGAAGTGAAGAACAACCCGGGCATTTTCCCGACGCCGGAGATGATGCCGAAGCTGGTGCCGGACCTGCCGGAGACGGCGGAATTCACCCGAACGCTGACGCGCACCTGGACTCGCTTCCGGACTGGCAAGTGACCTGAAGCCGGGGGCCGCCCAAGCGAGGGGGG
>JAEZCR010000098.1 GCA_023433465.1 Pseudomonadota bacterium
CATCCCTCCGTATCCACGATCCACGTGTCCTTGCTGCCGCCGCCCTGCGAGGAGTTCACGACGAGCGAGCCCTTGCGAAGCGCGACGCGTGTGAGTCCTCCCGTGGTCACCGCGGTCTGCGGGCCCGACAGGATGAACGGGCGCAGGTCCACGTGGCGCGGTTCGAGCCGGTCCTTGACCAGCGTCGGGACGGTGGACAGCGTCACCACCGGCTGCGCGATGAAGCTGCGCGGATCGGCCCTGAGCGACTCCGCGAACTTCGCGCGTTCGGCCTTGGTGGACATCGGCCCCATGAGCATGCCGTAACCGCCCGAGCCATCGACAGGTTTGACGACGAGCTGATCCAGCTGATCGAGCACGTGCGCGAGTTGATTTTCCTCGCCGCAACGCCACGACGGCACGTTCGGCAGGATCGCATCCTCGCCAAGGTAATACTTGATCATGTCCGGCACGTACGTGTAGACGAGCTTGTCGTCGGCGACGCCCGCGCCCGGCGCGTTCGCGAGCGCGACCTTGCCCGCGGCCCACGCACGCATCAGTCCCGGCACGCCGAGCGTCGAGTCCTTGCGGAACACTTCCGGATCGAGGAAATCGTCGTCGATGCGCCGGTAGATCACGTCGACGCGCGTCCAGCCGCGCACCGTCTGCATGTACACGCAGTCGTCGCTATCTACCGCGAGATCTCGACCCTCGACCAGCTCGCAGCCCATCTGGCGCGCGAGGTAGGCATGTTCGAAGTACGCCGAGTTGTAGATGCCCGGCGTGAGCACGACGACTTCCGGCCGCGTCTCCTTGCGCGGCGAGAGCGCGCTCAGCACGTCGTAGAGCTGCGATGGATAGTCGTCCACCGGCAGGATCGCCGCGCTCTCGAACAGTTCCGGGAAGACGCGCTTCACGACCTGGCGGTTCTCGAGCATGTACGACACGCCGGACGGCACGCGCAGGTTGTCCTCGAGCACATACACCGTGCCGTCCTTGTCGCGAACGAGGTCCGAGCCGCAGATGTGCGCCCAGGTGCCGAGCGGTGGTTTGATCCCCTTCACGACGGAGCGGAAGTTCTTCGACGTCGTGATGATCGACGCGGGCATCAATCCATCGCGGATGAACTTCTGCTGGTGATAGCAATCGTCGATGAAGAGATTCAGTGCCGCGGCGCGCTGGATCAGTCCCGCCTCGATCTTCTGCCACTCCTTGCGCGAGATCGTGCGCGGAATGATGTCGAGCGGCCACGCGCGATCGATCGATCCGTCCTGTTCATGGTAGACCGTGAACGTGATGCCCATCGCCTTGATGGCGAGCTCGGCGGCCTGCTGGCGCACCGCGATTTCGTCGCCAGCCATATCGGCGAGATAACGCATGAGCGCGCGGCCCGCCGCGCGCGCACCACCGCCGGGACCCACGAGCTCATCGTGGAAGCCGGGAGAGGTGTATGACGTCCAATCGGTCTTCATTCTTGGAGTGCGCTTTCGACCTCAAAATACCAGAGGCAAATGCCCGTGTTCGAAAAAGTGCATCGCCCCCGGTGTGCCGCTTCGCGATGGTGCTCGTCCGCGGAAAATGGCGCAAATTGGTGCGCGCCATTGCCCATAGGTGCCGGCCGAAGCTAACAGGACGCTGTGTAGAATGCGGTCGTGTCCATTCACGTCGCGCTCAATCACGTAACGCACTATCGCTACGACCGGCTCGTGGCGCTCGGGCCACAGGTCATCCGGCTGCGTCCCGCGCCGCACTGCCGCACGCGCATCCTGTCGTACTCGCTCAAGGTCGAGCCCGGCAAACATTTCCTCAACTGGCAGCAGGATCCGCAGTCTAACTACCTCGCGAGATTCGTCTTCCCGGAGAAGACCGACGAGTTCCGCGTCGAGGTCGAGCTCGTCGCCGAGATGGCGGTGCACAATCCGTTCGACTTCTTCCTCGAGCCGTACGCCGAGCATTTTCCGTTCGGGTACCAGGCGGCGGAGAAGCGCGATCTCGCTCCCTACCTGGTCATGTTCCGCGGGGAGCCGAAGTTCAAGGAGTACCTCGCAGGCATCGCGCGCGAGAAGAAACGCACGATCGATTTCCTGGTCGAGCTCAACCTCCGGCTATCGCGCGACATCAAGTACCTCATCCGCATGGAGCCGGGCGTGCAGACGCCCGAGCAGACGCTGGTCAAGGCGTCCGGCTCCTGCCGCGACTCCGCGTGGCTGCTCGTGCAGCTTCTCAGGCACCTGGGTCTCGCCGCGCGCTTCGTGTCGGGATATCTCATCCAGCTCACGCCGGACATGAAGTCGCTCGACGGGCCGTCCGGTCCCGAGAAGGATTTCACCGATCTGCACGCCTGGTGCGAGGTCTATCTACCCGGCGCCGGCTGGATCGGCCTCGATCCGACCTCGGGTCTCCTCGCGGGCGAAGGGCATATCCCGCTCGCATGCACACCGGAGCCCATCTCCGCCGCGCCCGTCACGGGAGCGGTGGACAAGGCCGAGGTGGACTTCCAGCACCACATGCGCGTCGAGCGCATCCGCGAGGCTCCGCGCGTCACCAAGCCGTATACCGAGGATCAGTGGGTCACCATCGAGAAGCTGGGTCACGAGATCGACGAGAAACTCGCGGCCGGCGACGTACGTCTCACCATGGGTGGCGAGCCCACGTTCGTGTCCATCGACGATCCCGACGGGGCGGAGTGGAACACCGCGGCGCTCGGGCCCGACAAGCGCCGTCTCGCGATCGATCTGTACAACCGGCTGAAGCAGAAATACGCGCCTCGGGGTCTGTCGCACTTCGGCCAGGGCAAGTGGTATCCGGGCGAGCAGTTGCCGCGCTGGTCGCTCAATTGCTTCTGGCGCCGCGACGGCGAACCCGTCTGGCGCAATCCCGCGTTGCTCGACGACGAGAAGCAGGATCGCGGCGTGACCCCGGCGATCGCCGGCTCGTTTCTCTCCGTGGCCGCGGGGAAGTTAGGTCTGACTGCGGAACACGAGTTCGCCGCGTACGAAGACGCGTTCTATTACATGTGGCGCGAACGCCGCCTGCCGTCGAACGTCGATCCGTTCGATTCGCGGCTCGACGATCCGCGGGAACGCGAACGAATCGCGCGCGTCTTCGAGCAGGGACTCAACACCGTCGTGGGCCATGTGTTGCCGATCATGCGCGATCCGTCCGGCCAGCGCTGGCAGTCGGGTCCGTGGTTCCTGCGCCGCGAACGCTGTTACCTGGTGCCGGGCGATTCACCGATCGGCTACCGCCTGCCGCTCGACTCGCAACCTTGGGTCAGGAAGGCCGACTATCCCCATACCACCGACCCGGATCCAATGGCGTCGCCGCGCCCGCTGCCGGCGCACGCGGAAATCCGCGACCAGTTGCGCACGGGTAATGAGCCGCCCGAGGGCATCGGGATGTTCCGCAACCCCGAACAGTATCCGCAGATGGGTCCGCCCTCTGGCGAGGCGCGCGGCGACGCGCACGGCACCCGCGGTCCCGGCGACGCGGATGCGGCGGACAAGCGGATGTCCGAGGTTCCCGCCACGCATCGCGCGCCCGAGCTGTTCGAGTCCGCCGCGCTCATCACGCGCACCGCGATGTGCGCGGAGCCGCGCAACGGCGTTCTCTACATCTTCATGCCGCCGACGAACCGGCTCGAGGATTACCTCGAGCTCGTCACCGCGATCGAATCCACGGCCGAGGATCTCTCGGTGCCCGTGGTGCTCGAGGGATACGAGCCGCCGAAGGATTCGCGCCTGAACTCGTTCCGCGTGACGCCTGACCCCGGCGTCATCGAGGTCAACATCCACCCGTCGGGCGGCTGGGACGAACTCGTCGATCGCACCACGCACCTGTACGACGCCGCGCGCCAGAGCCGCCTGACCACCGAGAAGTTCATGCTCGACGGCCGCCACACAGGCACCGGCGGCGGCAATCATTTCGTGCTGGGCGGCGCGACGCCCGCCGACTCGCCATTCCTGCGCCGTCCCGACATGCTGCGCAGCCTGCTCGCCTACTGGCACAACCATCCGTCGCTTTCCTATCTATTCAGCGGGCTCTTCATCGGCCCCACCTCGCAGGCGCCGCGCGTCGACGAGGCGCGCGACGATTCGCTCTACGAGCTCGAGCTCGCGTTCAGGCAACTGCCGCCGGTCGGCCAGCGCACGCCGCCCTGGCTCGTCGACCGGTTGTTCCGCAACCTGCTGATCGATTCCACGGGCAACACGCACCGCGCCGAGTTCTGCATCGACAAGATGTTCTCGCCCGACGGCAACACGGGCCGCCTGGGTCTGCTCGAGATGCGCGCTTTCGAAATGCCGCCGCACGAGCGCATGAGTCTCACGCAACAGCTGCTGCTGCGCTCGCTGATCGCGCGTTTCTGGAAGGAGCCCTATCAACCTCCGCGCCTCGCGCGCTGGGGTACCGAGCTGCACGACCGCTACATGCTGCCGTATTTCGTCGAGCGCGATTTCGCCGACGTCATCGCCGAGCAGAAGGCCGCGGGCCTGCCGCTCGAGCTCGAGTGGTTCGCGCCGCACTTCGAGTTCCGCTTTCCGAAGTACGGCGACTTCGCGGCCTTCGGCGCGGAGGTGGAGCTGCGTCAGGCGCTCGAGCCCTGGCACGTGATGGGCGAGGAGGGCGCGATCGGTGGCACGGTGCGCTACGTCGATTCCTCGGTCGAACGACTGCAGGTGAAGGTGACCGGCCTCGCGCCGGATCGCTACACGCTGACCTGCAACGGACGACGAATCCCGCTGCGGCCGACGGGCACGGTGGGCGAGTTCGTCGCCGGCGTGCGTTACAAGGCGTGGACGCCGGCATCCTCGCTGCATCCGCTCATCCAATCCCACTCACCACTCACGTTCGATCTGTTCGATACGTGGATGAATCGTTCGATGGGCGGCGCGCAGTATCACGTCGCGCATCCGGGCGGCCGCAACTACGACACCTTCCCGGTGAACGCATTCGAGTCCGAGAGCCGGCGACTGGCCCGATTTGCCAGAATGGGGCACACGCCCGGCCGATTGGCTCCGCCTGCCGAAACGCCGAACCCGGAGTTCCCGTTCACGCTCGATCTGCGTAAAGTCTAATAATGAGTGCGGTTCGCGAGCCCGCCGAAAACCTGCGTTACGACGAGCTGCACGATATCCAGGGCGCGATGCGTCCTCACTGGCGGCCACTCGTCGATCGTCTGCGCTCGGGCGATTCACCCGATGCGGTGCGCCGCTCGCTCGAGCTGACACGCCGCCTCATCGTCGAGAACGGCGTCACCTACAACGTCTACGCCGATCCGCAGGGCGCCGATCGTCCCTGGGCGCTGGATCCATTGCCGTTCGTGATTCCCGCGACCGAGTGGAGCGTCATCGAGGCGGGCGTCTCGCAGCGCGCGCGCCTGCTCAACGCGCTGCTCGCGGACCTGTATGGTCAGCAGCGGTTGATCGCGGAGGGGCACGTCCCGGCGGAGCTCGCGTACGGGCACCCTAACTACCTCTGGCCCTGCCAGGGGCTCACGCCGGTGGACGGCACCTGGCTGCACGTGTACGCGGCGGACCTCGCGCGCGCGCCGGACGGCCGCTGGTGGCTGCTGGCGGACCGCACGCAGACGCCCTCGGGCGCGGGTTACGCGCTCGAGAACCGCGAGATCCTCGAGCAGGTGCATCCCGAGCTGATCTCCGACATGTCGGTGCGGCGGGTGCGCGGCTTCTTCGCGATTCTGCGCGAGCGGCTGCTGAACTGCATGGTGAGCGACGATCCGCCGCTCGCCGTGATCCTCACGCCGGGGCCGTACAACGAGACCTATTTCGAACACGCCTTCCTGGCGCGGCAGCTCGGCATGCCGCTGGTCGAGGGCCACGATCTCACGGTGCGCGGCGCGACGGTGTTCCTCAAGACGCTCGGTGGCCTGCGGCGCGTGCAGGCGATATTCCGCCGGCTGGACGACGACTATTGCGATCCGCTGGAGCTGCGCGGCGATTCCGCGCTGGGCATTCCCGGGTTGTTAGGCGCGCTGCGCGCCGGTCGCGTCATGGTGTCGAACGCACTGGGCTCGGGCGTGCTCGAGTCGGCCGCGTGGCTCGGTTTCCTGCCCGCGATCTCCGAAAGGCTCATCGGCGAGCGACTGCTGCTGCCCGAGGTCGCCACCTGGTGGCTGGGCGAAAAGCCCGCGTTCGACTACGTGCTCGAACACCTGGATCATCTCGTCATCAAGCCCGCGTACCCCAACCAGCGTTTCGAGCCGATCTTCGGCAACGCGCTCACGGGCAAGGATCGCGAGGCGCTGATCGAGCGGCTGCGCAACCGTCCGTACGCGTACGTCGCGCAGGAGCACCTGCCGCTGTCGCAGGCGCCGGTCTGGAAGACGTCGGCGCCCAGCCAGTCGGCGCGCGCGGAGTTCGAATCGCGCGCGCTCACGATCCGCGTCTACGCCATCGTCACGCCCAGCGGCGTGCGCGTCATGCCGGGTGGATTGGCGCGCGTCGCTCACGATGCCGAGGTGGGCGTCGTCTCCACGCAGCGCGGCGGCGGCGCCAAGGACATCTGGGTCCTGCCTGCCGCGGATCCGCACGAGGAGACCCTGGCCGAAACGCAACCGGCACGCATCGCGCCGGCCGAGCGCAAGGATTACATACCATCCCGTCTCGTCGAGAATCTGTACTGGCTGGGCCGCTACACGGTGCGCTGCGAGAACTCGGCGCGCCTGTTGTTGCGCACGCTCGCCGCGCGCAGCGACTCGCGTGTCTGGAATCACGCCCGCGACATCTGCCGCGCGCTCGGCGCGGTACCGCCGACGACCGACGTACCGGACGCGCTGCGCGCGCCCGAATCACAGGGGCTGCGCGGCGACGTCAGACATCTCGCCTGGTGCGCCTCCCAGGTACGCAACCGGCTGTCGGCGCGGTACTGGCGCGGAGTCGTGAGCCTGCAGCGCCAGATGCAGGAAGCGGCCGTTTCCCGCGGCAGCAGCCGCGAAGCCTACGAGCGCGTGTTGCTGTCGCTCGCGGCGCTCATGGGTTTCACCGAAGAAGACATGATGCACGACGAGGGCTGGCGGCTGATGCGGCTCGGGCGCCGCATCGAGCGCATGCAGTTCGTCTCCGGCATTCTCGAACGCCAGCTGCGCAGCACCCACGCCACGCGGCCGGAGACCGTCGAGTGGCTGCTCGATGTGTGCGACGGATCGCCTATCTACCGAACCCGTTATGCCGGCGCGCCGCGCCTGTCACAGATGATGAACCTGCTGGTCTACGACGACCGGCATCCCATCGCGCTCGCGTTCCAGCGCCGCTCGATCGAGCGCGATCTCGACGACCTGGCGCGCGCACTCGCCGGCGAACGCGAACGCGGCCTGCCCGACATGCCGCTGTTGCCCGTCGGCGCCGGCGAGCTGCTCGACGTCCCGGGCGCGGCCGGCGACGAAATGCGCGCGGAACTGGCCGACGAACTCGCCCGCGTGGGCGCGGGATCGGCCGAGCTGTCCGACCGGCTGTCGCGCCGCTATTTCGCGCTCATCGAATCCGACACGCACGCGCTGGCGACCTGATTCATGACCGTCCGTTACCGCATCCGCCACGAGACGGCGTACACCTACGACGCGGACGTCGTGCATTCGCACCATCTGCTGCACCTGGTGCCGCGCCCCGCGCCTTACCAGCAATGCGTGGAGCACGAGATCGAGATATCGCCGATGCCGAACCGGCGCGTCTCCGACATCGACGCGTTCGGCAATCCGATGCTGCGCGTCGAGCTGGTGCAGGCGCATCGCGAACTGCGCGTCGTTTCGCAGATGCAGGTCGAGGTGCATACGCGGCCCGCGGTGCTCGCGGACACCACCGAGCCCTGGGAAAAGGTGCGCGAGGCGTTTCACTACCGCGGCGCGTGGCCCTCGCGCGACGAGCTCGACGCCGCGCGCTTCCGCCACGAATCGCCGCACGTGAAGCTCAAGAAGGCGTTCACCGACTACTCCGCGGAATGTTTCCCCGAGGGCGCGCCGATCCTCGCCTGCGCAGAGCGCCTGAGCACGAAGCTTCACGCGGACATCGAATACGTTCCGGGCGTCACGACGATCGGCACTCCCGCCACCGAACTACTCGAGACGCGGCGCGGCGTGTGCCAGGATTTCGCGCACCTGATGATCGCGTGCCTGCGATCGCGCGGTTTGCCGGCGCGCTACGTCAGCGGGTACCTGCGCACGCACGCCACCGTCGGCTCGGAGCAGCGCGAGGTGGTTGGCGCCGGCGCGTCGCACGCCTGGGTTTCCGTGTGGAGCCCCCCGTACGGGTGGATAGAGTTCGATCCCACGAACGGCTGCTTCGCGGGCACGGATCACATCGCGGTGGCATGGGGCCGCGACTTCGGCGACGTCTCGCCGCTGCGCGGCGTGATCGTCGGTGGAGGGGAGCACCAGTTGACGGTGAACGTGGTCGTCGAGTCGGTCGGCGGCGCGCCCGCGCGAAATTCGTAGGGCGGTTGCTTCAGGGCGCCGCGATCGCCGCGCGCAGCTTCTCCACGTCCGCCGATTCGATGTAACGCGGAATGTTGCGCCACACCGAGTGATAGCCGTAACCGCCCTCGGTGAGCTCCTTCAAAGCCTCTTCCTTCGACCAGCCCTGGTGGAGGATGCGGTACATCGCGCTCATGAGGCCGGTGCGGTCCGCGCCGTGCTGGCAGTGGATCAGGAACGGGCCGTTCTCGGTCTTCCGCAGCATGCGCATGACCTCGATGACGTGTTCGTCGTCGAGTCGCCAGGTGAGGATCTTGGTGCGCTCGGTACGCAGGTTCGTGCCCTTCACTTCGTCTTCGTCGTGATTGAAGTGCCGCAGGTTGATCACCGTACGGATGCCCATCTTCTCCAGGTTCTTCATCCCTTCCGCGTCCGGCTGCTCGCTGCGGTAGAGAGTCGGCGTGATGCGATGCAGGTTCGGCACGCCTTCGAGTTCGATGGGTTCGGCCCAGTGCGCCGGGCGCGGGGCGGTCGCATCGGCGGGGGTCTTCGCCGGATCTTCCGCCAGCGCGGGAGCGGCGGCGGCGAGGACGCAAACGAGAGCGAGCATTTTCATGGGACCTCGGCTTCAGTCCGGGAGGAGATCAGCGTGACGACGTCGCGCGCGGCATGAGGGCGACCGATCCGCGCGGCCGCTTCGCTCATCGCGCGCAGCCGCCCGGGTTCGGCGAGCAGCCGCGCGAGTTTGAACTCCAGCACCGCGCTGTCCATGGCCTTCACGGCCGCGCCTTCCTCGAGTAGATAGTCGGCGTTGCGCTCTTCCTGGCCGGGGATGGGCGAGACCAGCAGCATGGGCCGGCGCATGGACAGACATTCGGACACCGACAGGCCGCCGGGCTTGGTCACGACGAGATCCGCCGCGGCCATGACGCGTTCGACCGTGGTGGTGAAACCGAGCGGATACAACCTGCCGCGGAACTCGCGCGCCAGGGTCTGCAGGCGCTTCAGCAGCAGGGCGTTCCGGCCCGCGAGCGCGACGACCTGCAGCTCGCGCGGCGCCGCGAGCACACGCGCGGCGATCTCGTCGAGCGCGCCGACGCCCGCGCCGCCGGCCATCATCAACACGGTGAACTTGTCCGGCGCGACGCCGATCCCGGCGGCGCAGGCCGCGCGATCGAGCGGCGCCGCGAACTGCGGCAGGACCGGAATGCCCGTCACGGAAATGCGCTCGCGCGGCACGCCGCGATCCGCGAGGCGGAACGCGACCTCTTCGCTCGCGACGCAATAACGGTCGACGTGTGGATGCACCCAGAGTGCGTGCACGTCGAAGTCGGTGACCTGCACCCAGATCGGCGGAAGCTTCACGCCTTTCGCGCGTTCGTTCGAGAGCAGCTCCGCGGGCAGGAAGTGCGTGCACACGATGACGTCCGGCGCGAGTCGCGCGATTTCCGCGTCGAGCTTGCGCGTGTTCATGCGCTCGACCGTGCGCTTGAGCTTGCCGAGGAACGTGCCACGCGTGGGCCGGTCGCTGCGCGTGTAGAGGAACGACCACAGCTCCGGCAGTTTCTCGACGAGCTTGAGGTACTGCTCGGCGTAGAACTTGCGGAAATCCTTCGGCACGAGGGACAACACGTCGAGGTGGGTGGCGTCCATCGCGGGATCCGCGGCCTTCGCGGCGGCGACCAGCGCGTCGGCTGCGCGCACGTGACCCGCGCCCGCCGCGACCGAGAGCACCAGGATTCGTTGCTTCATGCCTCAGAAGTTCTCGGGATACCGCGCCATGTCCGCGTGGTAGAGCGCCTTGATCTTCTGCAGGTCCGCGCCCGCGTCACCGCTCGGCATAACCGCGGGCATGATCAGCACGAGCTTGCGCGAATAATCGAGCGCGACGGGCACGACGGGAACCTGCGCCTCGTTCGCGATGTGCAGAAAACCGAGCTTCCATTCGGGCACCCGGCGGCGCGTCCCCTCGGGCGTGATGGTTATGGACATGCGCTCGCGCCGCGCGAACTCCTCGATGAACGTGCGGACCACGTTTGCGCCGCGCGAGCGGTCGATCGGCATGCCGCCGAAACGCCGCGCGAGCACGCCCATCGGCCAGAAGAACACGGTGTGCTTGGCGAGCCAGGTGGTGTCGAGCCGCAACGTCAGGTAGGCGGTGAAGCCGTGGAAGAAGTCCCAGTTGGACGTATGCGGCGCGACGATGAGGACGAACTTCGAATGGACCGGCATCGTGCCGGCGATCCGCCAGCCGGAAATCTTCATGAGCAGGATGCCGAGAGCCCGCCGCCAGCGCGCGGTCACCTGTGGCGCCGTCGGCGGGAGCGTCGGGAATCCGGGTGGGGTGTCGAATGGAGGCGTCAGCTGCGGCATCGCGGGGCGATGTTAGCCGATGTTCGTCTCCCGGTTCGTCCGAATCGGGGTTTGCTCGAATCGCGGCCGGGCCGCGGGGCGGCCGGCCGTTCAGGTCGAGAGGCGGACACCGTTCCCCTTTAGAGGGGGGTATCAGGGGTGACGGTGTCCGCGTCTCGCCGTTACTTCGTAACGATAGTTAGAACCTCGCTTCTTCCACTCAACCTTTCACCGGGTGCGTCTTGAACGAGACGATCTCGCCTTCGGGCGTGGCCTTGCACGAGGCCTTCGCGAGCACCGACTTGGTCTTCTTGCTCGTCGCATAGACCATGTAGGAATCCGGATCGATGTGGTCGGACTGCAGGCGGCTCGGCGCCTTCACCGAGTAGGCGGGCAGGGTGTCCGACTTCGCGAGCGTCTCGACCAGCGCCTTGCTGCACGCGGCGAGCGAGGGCGAAATGGCGGCGGTGCCGGCGTTGCCGTAGGCGGCGAAGCTGATCATGGCTGCCATGATCGCGTACTTGTATGACTTGCGTAACATGTTGGGCTCCTGAAGTAGTTTGAAATCCACGATCGTCAAACTACTCGCCGCCACGTGCACGTACAAACGAGATGATTCGGGTCGAGCATCAGTTTTCCTCATCGGCGCGGCACGTGTCGATGAGCCAGGACCACAACGCGCGAATGTCGGCGCGGTTCTCGTCCTCGGTGCGCACCAACAAGGTGTAGTGCTCCTTGGTGACGAGTTCGTCGTCGAGCACGCGCACGAGGCGCCCCGTGCGGAACTTCCGCAGCGACAGTTGCGCGGGCAGCAGCGCGATGCCGATGCTCTTTTCCGCGGCGCGCATCGCGGACGACATGGAGTCGATCCGCACGATCTGTGATGGATTCAGCGATTTCATGCCGACGGCGTTCGCCCAGCGGTCCCAGTCTTCGCGGCGCGCCTCGTGCACCAGCAGCGTGTGCGCGTTGAGATCCTCGTGGCTGCGCACGGGTTTTTCCGCGAGCAGCTCGGGAGAACACGCTGGCACCATCGTCTGCGGGAACAGCGGATGCGCGGTGAGTCCATTCCACGGACCCGCGCCGACGGCCACGGAGATGTCCGCTTCCGCCGCGTGTGTGCGCCCGTGTCCGCCGGAGGTGTCGATGCGCAGGTCGACGCCTTCGTGCATCTTCGAGAACTCCGACAGGTGCGGCAGCAGAATCTCGCTCGCGAAGTACGCGGGCACGTGCAGCCGCACGCTGCTGCGCCCGAATCGCGCGCGCAGCTGCTCGGTGACGGATTCCAACCGCATGAACAGATCGTCTATCTGCTCGAGGTATCGCGCGCCGGCGTCGGTCAGCGCGAGTGCCCGGGCACTACGTGAAAACAGCGGCAGGCCCAGCTGCGTTTCCAGCGTCTTGATCTGGTGGCTCACCGCCGATGGCGTGATGCAGAGCTCATCGGCGGCGAGCGCGAAGCTCGAATGTCTGGCGGCGATCTGAAAGGTCTTGATGGCCTTCAGTGAAAGATTACGCATTCCATTGGATCACCCAATAGCTCAGCGACAAAGCTGCGATGCCGGGAGTAAAGCAAGCTGCGTGCCATCGCCGGAAATGGCGTAAGTGCATGTTCTTATTCGCGCTGCACCGTTGACGTGCCGTCAATTTGATCCGCGATGGCGCGGCTCGCCGGCGATTGCACCGGTGAAGATGGTGCCTGGCACGGAAAAGCCGGGATTGAATCAGCGGCCGTGCTCGCGAAGGCGTTCACTCAATCCCGGCTTTTCCGTGCCAGGCACCGTCTTCGATTGCACGAACTTCGCGCCGGGGTGGCCGATCGCGAGCGCCTTCTTTACGGAGTCGCGCTCGAGCATGCGGTTGTACCAGGCGATCACCTTGGGTGAATCCTTCTCGTTGACGATGTCGGCATAACGCACGGGCATGTTGATGAGCATCGAGAAACACGACACGTCCGCGAGCGTGAATTGCCTGCCCATCATCCACTCACCCTGGATCCCGTTCTCGATCCGCTCGATCGACACCTTCACCTTGCGGCGCCAGTCGGCGAGTTGCTCGGGCGTCCACACCTGTGCCGCGCTCTCGCGCCACTTGTCCTGCTGTTCCTTGAGCGGAATGCGCGCGATCTTCGCCTCGAGCTCCTCCTTCGAAAGATGCGCGACCGCGTTCTTGATCATCGCGTGCCAGCCGAGGAACGACAGCGCGGGGCAGAAGTATTCGTCGACGAACTTGGTCCACAGCCGCATCTGATGACGGCCATACGCGTCCGACGGTTTCAGCGGCATCCCTGGAAACGTGTCATCGACGTATTCATTGATGAGTGTCGACTCGTCCAGCACGCGGTCGTCGTGCACGAGCACCGGCACCTGCCCGCGCGGATTGATCTTCACGAACCACGGTTCGTGCTGCTCGAAGTTGATCAGCGCCATCAGGTGGCTCTTGAAATCCACGTTCTTCTCGAACAGTGGCAACAGCGCCTTGAGCGAGTTTGCGGCCGCGCCGCCGTGATACAGCGTGATCATGAGACACCTCCGGGGGCGGAGGAATTTGAGCGCCAAGCGCCGCCGCCGGCTCGACTCGCAGGGAAATGCCGCCTCACCACTCGCGCGGCGCGGCGGAAAAGGCCGGCCACGCACGCCGTGGCCGGCCCGTTTTCAATGCGACCGCATCACTGTACGCGGATCGCGATCCCGCGGACCACCGTTCCACCCGGCCCGATCGGCCCGAGCGGTAACAGCGTTCCCTGCCCGAGGTCCACGCGATACAACGCGGACTGCGCCGCTCCGGCCGGCAGCAGCGCCGCGAGCCCGAGGCCGTTGTCCGCGCCGCCGATGTCGAAGCCACCCTCGAGCTGGAACGTCGTGCCCCCGTTGAGCGGGCCGCCGCTCTGCAGGGCGCCCGAGAAGGACCTCTGGCGAATCAGATTGCCGGCGCCCACGTCGATCGCGTACTGCAGGCTCGTCGACGCGCCCGCGTACGGATTCGAGAACGCGGTGCCGACGACCTGCGTGGGCGCGACCAGCGGCCCATCCGTGATCACCGTGCCGTCGGCCAGGTTCACGCGCAGGTTCTGCCCCGTATCGCTCTGCACGCGCAGCACCCCGTCGACCGATCCGAAGTCGACGCCGAACTGCGTGCCCGAGAGCGCGGTGAACGGATCGGTCGCGTCGAGCGGATTCGCGGTGAGCGTCACCGCTCCCGACAGCGCGCCCGTCGCGGGATCGAGCACGTACACACGGTTGGCGTTCGTCATCGCGTGCAACACGCCGTCGACCGGGTTGAAGTCGATGCCGACGATCTGCTCGGCGCCATCGAGGCCCGTGATCGCGACGTCGGTGTCGAACGTGGCCGGCGTGAGTGGTTTGAAGCTCACGAGCCGGTTCGCGCTCGTCAGCGCGTACACCGTCGCGACCGGCACGCGCGCGTACGCGAGGCCGCGCACCCGCTCTCCGCCCGCGATGCTCTCGATGCGCGTCGCCGCCCCGGTAGACAGGTTCACCTCGAACAGCTCCGATGTCGTTCCGCTGCCGATGGTGAGCGCGGCGAGCCCGCGGTTGGTGGTGCCGTAGATGTCGAATCCGCCCACCGCCAACACGTCACCCGCGCCGAGCGGACCCACGACCTGGATGTCGCCGTTGATCGCGTTGCCCGACGTGCGGCCCATCACCTGCAGGCCGTCGGTGAGCGCGTCGATCATGAAATAGGTCGAGGTGAACGTGGACACGAAGTTGTTGCTGTACGCGGCGGATCCCGTCGCGGAGCCCGCCGGCGTCGGCGGCATGTCCGTCGTGACCGCGCCGTCGAGCGACACGCGGAAGTTCATGCCGGCGTCACTAACTACCCGGACGAGGTCGTTGCCGGGGTTGAAGTCGAAGCCGAACTCCGTTCCGAGCAGTCCCGTGTACGGGATCGTGACGTCGCCGAGCGCGGCCACGAGGGTCGAGCGCAGCGTGAGGGCGCCGCTTGCGACGTCCACCGTGTACAGCGTGCCCGTGCTGCCCATCGCGTACAACGCGCCGTCGGCCGGCCGCACGTCGATGCCGAGCAGGTTCTCGCCTGAGGCCTGACCGCTGACCTGCACGTTGGTGCAGGCCTTCTGCGGCAGCGCCTGGTTGAACGAGATCAGTCGATTGCTCTCGGTCAGCGCGAGCAGTTCGCCCGGGGTCTGCGCGGGATCCGTAGCGGGCGGCGCGATCGTCACGTCGCGAACGAGCTCATCCGTATCCAGCAACGTCACCGCGCCGAGACTCACCGCGAACCCGGTGTCGAGATTGACCTGGTACGACGTCGGCACGCCACCGACCACGAGCACCGCGTACGCGGAGTTCGTGCCGTCCGCCGCGGTCGCGATCTCGAGATCGCCCGCCGCGGAGGCGTCGACGCCGAGCGGACCGACGACCGTGGTGGCGCCGCCGTTCGGATCGTCGGTCGTCAACAGCTGATCGGTCGCGGTGTCGATGTAGTACAGCCGCGTGCGGCAGGCGCTCGCGAATGCATTCGTGTACGCGGCTCCGCTGATGCCGGCCGCGGCGAGCGCCGCGTCCGTGACGGTCGCGCCACTGTCGACATCGATCCTCAGGTTCTGGCCGGTGTCGCTGATCACGCGCAGCCGGTCGGTCACGGGATTGAAGTCGACGCCGAACTCCGTGCCGCTCAACGCGGTGAACGGCTCGCTGGTATCCGCGGCATCCGCCGCGAGCGTCGATTTGAGCGTTGCCGCGCCGCTCGTCGGATCGATGCTGTAGATGCGGCCCGTGCTGCCGAGCGCGATGAGCTGGCCGTGTGTCGCGCCACCGGCGCGCACGTCGAGGCCGACCACGGTTTCGCCGCTCTGCAGGCCACTGATCGCGATCGCCGTGTCGAGCGCGGGGTCTGCGCGGTTGAAGGTCACCAAGCGCCCCGTGCTCGTGAGCGCGTGGGTATCGCCCGACGTCACGCCTGGCCCCGGCGCCGGCACGCCCACGGGCGGGGGCGGCGAGGGTGGCGGTGGCGAGGGTGGCGGTGGCGAGGGCGGAGGTGGCGACGGAGGCGGTGGCGACGGAGCGGGCGCAGGCGCCGGTGGTGGTTGAACGGCCGACGGCGGATCGTCCCCGCCTCCACCGCCACAGGCTGAAAGCGCCGCGATCAACGCGGAGGCCGCCAGCAGGCGGCCGGAATTTGGAATGGTCATGACTCCCCTTTCGGCGATGCCGTGTTGTGTACCTTTGTCGTCAGCCTAGGGCCGCGCAGGGTCGGAGAATTCCAGACAGCGGGATCGACCTGCGTGCGACAAGCCGGCCTTGCGTGGTCGGTGCAGGCCTACGGGAAAGTAGCTAGACACGGAGCATCGGGCGGTACCGGGCCCCGACTGGCGCGAATTCACGGTTTCGAGCGGCGGATTTCCATTCCCCGGGTCGCTCGTATATAGTCGCGCCCGCTTATCCAGGGTCGCGCGGTCATCGCCCCCTAAAGCACGCAAGTCCGACGGGACATCGAGAGCTCCTCGAGTCCGCTGATTCGCAACTCTCTCCTCGCTAATGACCGCTGCGGAGTCGATGTCGACTCGCGCATTGCGAGTCTCGATTCATTTTTTCTACAAGGTTATTCAATGTCATTCGATTCTCTCGGGCTCAAGCCCGAGCTGCTGCGTGCCGTGGCCGAAAAGGGCTATACGGATCCCACCCCCATCCAGCGCGAGGCCATTCCCGCCGTGCTCGCCGGCCGCGACGTGCTCGCGGGCGCGCAGACCGGCACCGGCAAGACCGCCGGCTTCACGCTGCCTTTGCTGCAGAAACTAGGCGCCCGCGGCGCGCGCAATCCGCGCGCGCTCGTGCTCACGCCGACGCGCGAGCTCGCCGCGCAGGTCGAGCAGAGCGTGCAGGACTACGGCAAGTACGTGGATCTGCGCTCGCTCGTGATCTTCGGCGGCGTCTCCGAAAAGCCGCAGATCGACAAGCTGCGCCACGGCTGCGACATCCTCGTCGCGACGCCGGGACGCCTGCTCGATCTCGCCGAACAGCGCGCGGTCTCGCTCGCGGACGTGCAGATCTTCGTGCTCGACGAAGCCGACCGCATGCTCGACATGGGCTTCATCCACGACATCAAGCGCGTGCTCAAACTACTGCCGCAGCAGCGCCAGAACCTGATGTTCTCGGCCACCTACTCCGACGACATCCGCGATCTCGCGAACCGCTTCGTGAAGAATCCCGTCAGCGTGCAGGTCACGCCGCGCAACGCCACGGCCGACAAGGTCGAGCAGAGCGCGTACCGCGTGCCCAAGGAACACAAGCGCCACCTGCTCGCGCACCTCATCAACGAGGGCAACTGGCACCAGGTGCTGGTGTTCACGCGCACCAAACACGGCGCGAACCGCCTCACGCAGCAGCTCGAACGCGCCGGCGTGACGGCGATGGCGATCCACGGCAACAAGAGCCAGAACGCGCGCGTGCGCGCGCTCGAGGACTTCAAGGAGAATCGCATCACGGCGCTGGTCGCGACCGAGGTCGCGGCGCGCGGGCTCGACATCAAGGAGCTGCCACACGTCGTGAACTACGAGCTGCCGAACGTTCCCGAGGACTACGTGCACCGAATCGGCCGTACCGCGCGCGCGGGCTCGACCGGCGCCGCGGTCTCGCTCGTGTCGCCGGACGAAGTGCCGTTGCTGCGCGACATCGAGAAACTGCTCAAGCGGTCGGTCGAGTTCGCGCCGACGCCGAAGTTCGAGATCAAGGAAGGCAGCCACGTGCCGCGCGCCGAGAGCCGCGAGCCCGGCGAGTATCAGCCGCACCAGGATCCGCGACGCAGATCCGAGCACCGCCGGTCGCGACAAGGCGGCAACCACGCTGGCCATCGTGGCAACCACGGCGGGGGCAGGCAAGGCGGTCGGGTCGACCCCGGTCGCGCGAGCCACGACGCCTATCTACCCGAGAGCGAAGGCGCGCGGACGGACTCGCCCGCGAATGCCCATCAGCCAGGCGGCGGCCAGCAGCGGCCCGACCATCGTCGCGGCCAGGGAAGCGGCCAGGGAAGCGGCGAGGGAGGCAATCAAGGCCGGCATCGCGGCGGGCAGCGCCACGGCCAGTCGCGTGGTGGACAACCCGGCGAACATCGCAGCGGCCAGCCTCAGGGTCGTTCACGTGATCAGCAGCAACGCCGTCACGAAGGCGGTGGCCAGCGCTCGGACCGCGGCGAAAACCGCGGTTTCGCGCGCGGTGCGCGTTCGGGCGGCCGCGGCACCGGCGGCCAGGGTGGACACGGCGGTGGCCAGGGGTCCGCCGGCGGCTTCTCCCGAGTGAACTAACCAACTACAGACGCGCGAAAACCCGCGCGGCGCCGGTGAGCGTCGCGCGGGTGGCCGAACGGACGCGACCTTATTGCCGCGGGGTTTCCGTATCGGCGGGAGGCGCCTCGGACAGATCGCTCGGCGGTGCCTCCGGAGAGCTGTAGGGCTGCTGGCCGGAATCCGTCGACTTGTGGGCCTTCGAATACTCGGAAGCGTCCAGATATCCGTCGCCGTTCGCATCGGCGCTCGTGAACACGATGGTCGAATCCGCGGCGGCCTCGGACTTCGAAATCTTCCCGTCGCGATTCGTATCGAGCGTGTCGAACTTCGCGCCCTGCTTCATCTTGTCACCTTCGCCCGCAACGGCGGCGCCGGCGATGGGAAGCAACGCCGCGACGGCGACCACGATCATCGATTTGGAAACTCTCATGTGTCTGACTCCTTAGGATCTGCACTAGGGGCCCCCGTCTCACAAGCGCGAGCCGAGGGCGGAGTCGGTATGAGCAATTCACGTGCCAGGCCGAAATCGCCCAGCACGGCCCCCACACGAGTATCAGGGTCGGCGTGTCACGACAACCCGTCCTCCGGGCGACGCCTGTCGGCGACAGCGCGACGCAGCCTAACTACATTCAGTAACTTGGCGGTCGCGGATCGCGGACGTCGGACGAACCTGCGCCGAATGCAACTTTGTGCCTATTGACGGCGCCGGAACCATGGAGGGAACGGACTTTGCGATTCGCCCGCGAACGGCTCATTCTGTCCGGATGAGGGGAGGGAATTTCAGCGGACGTCTGGGTCTCGCGGCCATCGGGCTGTTCGGCGCGTTCGCGGCGGCGATGTATTTCTGCAACCCTTTCCACTCGCCGCTGCCGGATCCCCAGGCGCGAGTGCTCGGATACGCCACCTTCACGATGCCTGGAACCTCGATGGAGCCCGCCATCAAGCAAGGCGCGATCTTCGCGGTGAACACGGTGGCGCTGCGCGACCGCGATCCGCGCCCCGGTGAAATCGTCGTCTTCCTCTTTCCGCCGATGCCGAGCGAGAAATACGTCAAGCGCGTCGTCGCGGTAGGTGGCTCGAGGGTGGAGATGCGTGGCGGCGATCTGTTCGTCGACGGCAAACTCGTTTCAGAGCCCTACCTGGGTTACAGGCCGGTCGCCGACACCGAGTTTCCACCCTTCGACGTTCCGGACGGGACTTTCTTCCTGCTGGGCGATAACCGCGACAACAGCATGGACAGCCGCGCGTTCGGACCTGTGCCGCGCGATCACATCGTCGGCGTCTTCAACGGGCTCGCGATCAACAACTGAGGAAGACTGAATGAACGACGCAGCTTCCCGGCCAGCCGAACCGCAGGACCTCGCCCCCTGGAAGCGCGCGGACCTTCCCGAGCCGCCCATGCCGCGCGGCCTGTCGTGGATAGGCGTGTGCGGTCCGGGCGTCATCGTGCTCGGCGTGTCGATCGGCAGCGGCGAATTCCTGCTGGGCCCGGCGACCTTCGTCAAACATGGCCTGTCGCTGCTGTGGGTGACGCTCGTCGCGGTGTTTTTCCAGACCGTCTTCAACACCGAGCTCATGCGTTACACGGTGGCGACCGGCGAGCCGGTGGTCACGGGCTTCATGCGGACTCGGCCGGGCCGCACGTTCTGGGCCTGGTTCTACGCGCTGCTGTATTTCCTGCAGGTCGGCTGGCCGGCCTGGGCGGCGACCGCGGCCGGCGCGATCTTCTTCCTGTTCCTCGGCCGTCTCGCCGCGCCGCCGGCCGACGCCCAGTCTATCTACCTCATCGGCGCCGGCACCTTCCTCGCGTGCCTGGTGGTGCTGCTGCTCGGCAGGCGGGTCGCGCGCACGCTCGAGATGCTCAACTGGGCGCTGGTCACGGTGATCCTGGGCGGCTTCCTGGTGCTGGGGCTGATCTACGTGCCGGTCGGCACCTGGGGCGCGGCGCTCGCGGGCTTCGCCGGTTACAGCACGGCCGCCGGCGGATTCAGGTTCCTCTCGGACAACATGGACATGGTGCTGCTCGGCGCGTTGGTAGGTTACTCGGGCGGCGGCGGGGTGCTGAATCTCACGCTGTCCAACTGGGCGCGCGACAAGGGTTACGGCATGGGCAGCCGCGTGGGATACATCTCGGGCGCCGTGGGCGGTGAGAAGAGCAAGCTCGCGGAAACCGGCTTCATCTTCGAAGCCGACGCCGCGAACCTGGATCGCTGGCGCGGCTGGTGGCGCATCGTGCGCGTCGACCAGTGGGGCGTGTTCTTCGTCGGCGCGTTGCTCGGCATGATGCTGCCCGCGCTGCTGTACGTGACATTCGTGCCCGCCGGCACCGACATCAAGGGGCTCGCGATCAGCGCGGTGCTCGCGCAGACGATCGGCGCCGCGGCCGGACCCTCGTTAGGCCTGACCGTCGCGGCACTCGGCGCGTGGATCCTGGTCAAGACGCAGCTCGACTGCGTCGAGGGCATGACACGTTCGATCACCGATATCCTCTGGACCGGCAGCAGCCGGGTGCGAGGCTGGAGTCGCGGCGACGTGCGCACCGTGTACTACGCGGTGCTGGCGGCCGTGGTGATCTGGGGAATGATCGCGCTCCGGCTCGCGCAGCCGATCGTGTTGCTGCAGATCGGCGCGAACATCGCGGGCATCATCTTCGTGATCTCCGCGACGCACCTGCTGTACCTCAACACGCGTGTGTTGCCGCCGGCGCTGCGCCCGCCGATGTGGCGGCGGGTCGCGCTGGTCGGAATGGTGCTGTTCTACGGCTTCTTCGCCGTGCTGGTCGCGCGCTCGCTGCTTCAGTAGCTCAGCGTTTGCGGCTGATCTCGATGCCGTTGCCGACCTCGACGAGCACCGAGTCCATGTCGCCCGCGGCTCGCACGCGCGCGCGGTAGGCTTCGGCCTGCGGCCGCACGACGTCGGGCAGCAGCATGTTGTCGGCGACGATCATGCCGCCGGGCGCGAGCTTGGGATGCACGAGCTCGAAGCAGGGCAGGTAGAGATCCTTCCACACGTCGAGCAGCACGAAGTCGAACGGGCCCGGAAGCGTCTTCAGCGTCTCGAGACAGTCGCCCGCGTGGAACTCGACGCGCGAGGAAAGACCCGCGCGGGTCAGCGCCTGGCGCGCGTGCTCGATCTTGAAGTCCCGCAGTTCGAGGGACACCACCTTTCCGCCGGTGGCGCGCGCGGCGGCCGCCAGCCACACGGTGGAATAACCGTACGAGCTGCCGAGCTCGAGGATCCGGCGCGACTGCGCGCCTGAGGCAAGTAGATAGAGCAGGTTCCCGGCCTCGCGGCCGACAGACAGCAGCAGCTCGTCGAGATTCGTGCCCGGACCGATGGTGCGGCGTTGCTCTTCTTCGGCGCGTCGTTCGAATTCGACGAGGACGCGCTCGATGACGGGGTCGACTAATGGTGGCATGCGGTGAAGCTCCCGGGAGAATATGCATGGTCGGCCAGGGAATGGCGAGCCCCGCGCGCGGGCGTCGGGTCACCCGGGTTCGCGGGAACGGTTTCGGCGGTTGCTAGTCCATGTCCGGTCACGGAAAAATCCTCCCGGGGAGTCATCTGTTGCGTGTCCGGAAAAGCTGACGCCCGATCCGTGCGGCGAGTCCGACGGTGGGTCCGGGCAGGCTTTTGTTACATTGCGCCTCGCCGCCGGGGGGGGCGGGGATCCCGTGACCCGGGGACCGAAGATTTCACATCGAGGAGCCGTCCATGCGTTTGCATCTCGTTCGAGTAGTTAGTCTGGCGATCGCGGGCCTGGGCATGGCCGCCTCCGCGGCCGACGATTCCGGTCTCAAGCTGCCCGCGGGGTTCAGCGCCGTCGTGGTGCAGGAGGGACAGGGCACGGCCCGCCATCTCGCCATCCGCGCGAACGGCGACATCTATCTCGCCGGCCGCAACGGACTCCTCGCGATGCGCGACACGAACGGGGATTTCAAGGCCGACGTCGTCACGCCGTTCGGCGACGTGAAGGGCACGGGCATCCAGATCCACAAGGATCATCTCTACGTGTCGGATGACGTCGGGGTGTACCGCTACGCCCTCGACCCCAAGGAACTCGTGCCGAAAGGGCAGCGCGAAACCGTGGTCGGCGGGTTCCCGCGCGAGCGCCAGCACGCCGACAAGACCTTCGCGCTCGATGGCAACGGCACGCTTTACGTGAACATCGGCGCGCCATCGAACTCGTGCCAGGAGAAGGACCGCCAGGAAGGATCGCTCGGCAGGAATCCCTGCCCGATCCTCGAGAAATACGGCGGCGTGTGGGTCTTCGACGGCAACAAGCTCGACCAGGCCCCGTCCGATGGCAGGCGTTTCTCCACGGGCATCCGCAACGCGGTGGCGGTCGAATGGAATTCGGCCGTGAACGGGTTGTACGCGGTGATTCATGGACGCGATTCGCTCGACACGCTGTTTCCCGCGCTCTACACCGCCGAGGACAACGCGACGCGTCAGGCCGAGGAATTCCATCGGCTCGTCGATGGCGGCGACTACGGCTGGCCCTACTCGTTCTGGGACAACAAGCTCGGCCATCGCGTCGTGGCGCCCGAGTATGGTGGCGACGGCAAGAAGGCACCCGAGGCCGGCAAGTATCCGGACCCGCTGGTCGCGTTCCCGGCGCACTGGGCGCCCAACGATCTACTGTTCTATTCCGGCAAGAACTTTCCGGCGAAGTACCAGGGCGGCGCGATCATTGCGTTCCACGGAAGCTGGAATCGCGCGCCCGAGCCGCAGGCCGGGTACAAGGTGGTGTTCCAGCCGATGAAGGACGGCAAGCCGAACGGCGCCTACGAAGTGCTGGCCGACGGGTTCGCGGGCGAGATCGCGGACAATAATCCGCGCAACGCAACGTACCGCCCGGTGGGCCTCGCGGTGGCGCCGGACGGTGCGCTCTACGTGTCCGATTCGCAGAAGGGACGCGTCTGGCGGATTTCGTACGGGAAGAAGTGACCGTGAGCCGAGTGCCGTCGCTCGCGTTGCGATGGCTGCCCACCATGCTGCTGCTCGCGGGCGGCACCGTACGTGCGGAAACGCCCGCCGCGGCGGCGGACAACCGCCCGCCAGGTCAGCGCCTCTACGGTCGTCATTGTTTGTCGTGCCACCAGGCCGACGGCGGCGGCGTTCCCAACATGCAGCCCGCGATAACCGGGGGCACCTGGGTCACGGGTGACGCGCGGGCGCTCGCCCTGTTCGTCATGACGGGCGGCTTCGATTCCGCGCAACGCAAGGAAAGCGATAACTCCAACGTGATGCCTGCGTTCGGTCATCTGTCCGACGAGGATCTCGCGGCCATCCTCACCTGGATCCGCGAGAAGTTCGGCAAGGGCGCCTCCGCGGTCACGGCCGCGCAGGTCGCCGAGGCGCGCACGAGCATCCCGGCGCCCGCCGGACAATGAACGCGTAGTTGGCCTGGCGGCCTACTTCAGCCGGTACAGATGCACGTACCGGTCGGTCTTGCCCTTGACCGCCGGGTCGAAAACCATCTTGTCGAGCTGATCGTTCGGGTTACGCAACCCGTCGAACGACTTCTCGAACACGAATCCGGCGCCGGTGAGACTCTGTCGCGCCCACTGCTCGTTGAGCCGGTGCAGCGTTCCCGCGACTTCCTTGCCGGTCCCGGCCGCCGCGTTGTGATCCACGATCAGCAGCTTGCCGCCGGGCTTGAGCATGCGCTTGATCGAGTCGAGGAAACCAGCCGTATCGATCTCGGGCCAGCCCTGCTTCTCGTCTATCCAGTACACGTCGTGATACGCCATGACGATCACGGCGAGGTCGACGCTCTTCGGCGGCAGATTCATGTAGCTCGCCTCGACGAGCCGCTGTTCGACGTTCGGCAGGCGGCCCTCCGTGAAGCGCGCCTTGATGCCGTCCTTGTCGAATGAGGCGTAGGGCACATTATTCACCGCGTACACCTTGCCGCGCGAGCCGACGATGCCGGCTAACAACTCGGTGTAGTACCCGCCGGCGGAGAAGAGGTCTGCGACGACCATGCCTGGCTTGACCCCGGCGAAGGCCAATACCTCCGCGGATTTGTCGCGCGCGTCGCGCTCGCGGTCGGCCGCGGTGCGCGCGGGATCCGCGATGGCCTTTTCGATGGGTGTGGCGTCGGCCGCGAGCGCGGGAGTGCCGAGGACGAGCAGGGTGCAGGCGATGAGTGCTTTCATGGGAGTCTCCTCGGCCCATTATGCGCGCGCGGCGACTTGCGCCGGAACCACGTTCATCGTGCCGGGTACTCATCCTGGCGAAGCGACGGCCTCGGTGGGCTCGTCGCGTCTTTCGCGCACGGACGCGCACCGCCGCCGCCGGCGCATTGCAGTGCGTCGTGCCGGCGGCGTTTTCACGGGACGCCCTCGCGGATGGATAGACCAGGGCTCGACGAGGTGGCCGATTCCTACGGGCGGATCGCCGTCGATCCCACGGCGAATTCGCTGCCGCGGCGCACCCCACTAACTACCCGGGCACGCGCCCGTCCGCCGGCTTCCTCGCCGCGCTCGAACGATCCCGCCCGGGTCTCTCCCGGAGCGCGGCACGTGGCGTATGCTTGCGTCCGATGCCCAACGACTTTCCTCCCGCGCGCCGGGCCCTGTCGCCCCATCCGACGTGCGAACGGGGCGGTGTATCCGAATTCACCGCGCAGGTGCGGCGGGCCTCCGCGCGCAGGCTCGAGTGCGAATTCCTGCTGCGGGCGGATCTCGACTCGCTCGAGATTCCACGCCCGCGGATTCCCGCGCGCGCGGAGGGCCTCTGGCATCACACCTGCTTCGAGGTATTCGTGAGCCGTGGGCAGCGCGATTACCTCGAGTACAACTTCGCGCCTTCGGGAGCCTGGGCCGCGTACCGGTTCACGAACTATCGAGCCGGCATGGCCGAACTCGCCGAGTCGCCTTCCGAGGCGCGCTGGCGCGCGGATGACGGCTCGCTCGCGCTGCATGTCGTGCTCGAATCCGACTGGTTCGCCGGGGATACCCCGGGTGGAACACTGCGGGTCGGATGCAGCTCGGTCATCGAGAACCGGTCGGGCGCATTGTCATATTGGGCGCTGCGGCATCCGTCTGGGAAACCGGACTTCCACGACTCCGCGGGATTTATCGTCGAACTGCGTTGACGCGCGCGCACGTCAGTTAAGCTACGCGCGTGGTTCAATTCGGCATCGATCGCCTGTTAGGCGACATCAAACTGTTGCGCGAGCTCGAGGGACGCCGGGTCGCCTTGCTCGCGCATCCCGCTTCAATGACGGCGGAGTTCGCGCACTCGCTCGACGCACTGCGCGCGGTTCGCGGCCTCGAAATCACCGCGGCCTTCGGTCCGCAACACGGCCTGCGCGGCGACAAGCAGGACAACATGGTCGAGTCGCCGGACTTTCGCGACCCGGTGCATGCGATCCCCGTGTTCAGTCTCTACGGCGACGTTCGCCGTCCGACCGAGGAGATGCTCGGGCATTTCGACGTGCTGCTCGTCGACCTGCAGGATCTCGGCTGCCGCATCTACACGTTCATCACGACACTCTTATATGTGCTCGAGGCCGCCGCGAAGCACGGCAAGACGGTCTGGGTGCTCGACCGCCCGAATCCCGCGGGTCGGCCGGTCGAAGGATTGAAGCTGCGTCCGGGCTGGGAAAGTTTCGTCGGTGCGGGTCCGCTGCCGATGCGGCATGGCCTCACGCTGGGAGAGCTCGGCATGTGGTTCGTGAGCCGTTACAAGCTCGCGGTCGACTATCGAGTCATCCCGATGCGCGGCTGGAAGCCGGACGAGGCGCCGGGGTATGGCTGGCCGACAGGAGAGCGGTCGTGGGTGAACCCGAGTCCGAACGCCGCGAATCTTTCGATGGCCCGCGCCTATGCCGGGACGGTGATGCTCGAAGGAACGACGCTGTCGGAGGGCCGCGGCACCACGAGACCGCTCGAAGTGTTGGGTGCGCCGGGGCTCGATCCCCGTTCACTGCTGACGGCGATGGAGCGCATCGTGCCCGCATGGATCGAGGGATGTCGTCTACGGCCCTGCTGGTTCGAGCCCACCTTTCACAAGTACCAGGGCAAGTTGTGTGCGGGTTTCCAGATACACGTCGATGACGGCGCATATCAGCACGGGACGTTTCGTCCGTGGCGGCTCATGGCCGGCGCGTTCAAGTGCATACGGCGATTACGCGGTGAATATCAGCTGTGGCGCGATTTTGCCTACGAGTACGAACACAGCCGTCTCGCGATCGACCTCATCAACGGCAGTCCGCTGTTGCGCGAGTGGGTGGACGACCCGGCGGCGGTGCCCGCCGATCTGGATGCCCTCGCGCGTCGTGACGAACGCGAGTGGGAAGAAGAGCGCGCCGAGCTCATTCTCTATCGTTAGGGTCTGTCGCTTTCGTCGGGCTTCGGGTCGTGCGACCCGAAGCCCGATGTCTTCCGCCAGCGCAGATCAACCGAGGTCGCGAGTCGCCGCGAGGTGCAACGCCGTCAAAGGCTGCGCGTTCACCTGTTGCACCGCGTTCTCGAGCGACTTGTCGAAGCACTTCTGCGCCGCGACCCTGCGCTGGAGCGTGTCGCCACCGTACGCCTCGCAGACGCTGCGGGCGGCACGCTTGAGCTTGCGATAGAGCTGGGCGGCGCCTTCTTCCGTCGTGACCTCCGCGCTCGAGTATTCGATCGAAACCTTGGGCGCGACCTGGATGGTCATGGTCTCGGCGCGTGCGTCCGAGGCCATGGCAAGCAGCGCCGTCATCGCGATGGCGGCCGCGGCCGAAGTGACGCGTTCGGAAACGCGACGAATAATGTAAGCATTCTGAGTCATGGCTGATCCTCCGTTAAAGCAGCGGAAAACAAGCCGACGACAGCTCCGACCCATCGCTTGCCGGCGTGAGGGGCGAGTCAAATACATGTCAATCGGTACGGACTGATAGACGCGCGACCCCGGGATTCGGTTGCAACGTGACGAGAGAATCTCGACGAGACGTTTCGTCTCGTCGCCGAATCGATGGAGGGTTTGGAATCGGCTGATAGTGTCCGCGGCGGACAGTCAGCGGAGGCGAACGAATTCGCCCCCTAGTGGTCCTGGCTTCACTCCGCGGATTCGGCGCCCGCAGCGACGTAGGCCAGGTCACTATTTTCAGGGCTCGCGCCCACTCTTCACGCCGCCGAAGCGGCGGCGTCCGTGAATAGTTTAAGAGTCGGCTATTCGGCGGATTCAGCGCCCGCGGCGACGTAGGCCAGGTCACTCATATTGACCTTGTTCAGGTCGAATTTCTTCGCGGCGGAGAGCATGCGCAGCAGTGCCTGCGCGATGGGCATCGCGGGCTTCTTGTCGCCGGCCTTCATCTTGTGGAACCGCACCGGATTGATGCGCGCCACGACGTAGCTGCGTAGATAGGGCGACTTCATTCCACGGGCCTGCAGCTCGGCGACGATCCGCTTCACTTCGGCGTCTATCTCCTGCAGGCGGGCGGCATAGGCGGAGCGCTCGCGCAGCGCCGCGGGCAGTGGTTTGGTCGTGAGCCTGTCTACCTTCTTGAGCACGGGGCTGTATGCGCCGCCGCCGAAACGCAGGTTTTCTTCATATACGAGGCCGAGCGTCAGCAGCTCCGCTGCCTCGAATTCCGCGGCCAGCGAGGCCTCGGTACGGGTGGGTTCGCGCTTCGCGAGATTGCGCGCCATGCGCACGACCTCGAGCGACTTGTCCTTGAGGTTGTGAGCCTTCTCGGTGTTCAGCGCGAGGATGCGATAGGAAAGCGTTTCGTCGGGCGAGATCAGCACCGTGATCTGTTTGAGACCGAGCACCTTCGCGGCGGCGAGGCGATGCCGGCCGTTCGGCGTCCAGAAACGACCGTCTTCGCCGCGCACGACGATGAGCGGATCGAGGAACGCGGAGGTGGCCTCGATCGCGCCGGCGAGGCGCTTGGCGTGCGTCGGCGACAGGTCGCGCTGAAAAGGTGTCGGTTGCACGGCGGAGAACGGCAGCGACGCCAGCAACAGTGGCCGGCCGCCGAGCGGCTCGCGATACGCGCCGAGCGGCGCGCCGCCCGCCTTGCGCACGAGCTCGACGACGGCGGCGATGTCTTCGTGTTCGATGGGCAGCGCGACCTCGGTCGCGGCAAGCCCGCGCTTCACGGCGCTCGGCGCGAGTTTCACGCCGCGCTTGCTGGTTTTCCTAACCCGTGGACTTCCGGACTGAGCCTTCTTCTTCACGGCCATGCGTTTGTTTCTCCGCTTCGTTGCCCACGATGATGCGCGCCCCGCGCGCGTAGGTGAAATACGCCCAGGCCCAGTTGATGAGCACGATGAGCCGGCTGCGAAATCCGATCAGGAAAAAGATGTGGAGCACCAGCCAGAACCACCACGCGAATATTCCCGAGAACCGCAGGTTCGGCAGTTGCGCGACCGCCGAGTGCCGGCCGATGGTGGCCAGCGCCCCGAAGTCGCGATAACAAAACGGCTTGGTCGGCTGTCCCGCGATGAGGGCGCGTATGTTGCGCGCGGTGTGCGATCCCATCTGCTTGGCGGCGGGCGCGACACCGGGCACGGGTTTTCCATCCACCGCGAGACTGGCGAGATCGCCCGCGACGAACACCTCGGGATGGCCGGGGATACTGAGGTCGGGCAGCACCTTCACGCGGCCCGCGCGATCCAGTCCGGCGCCCGATGCCGCGAGTTGTCTGCCGAGTGGTGAGGCGGCGACGCCCGCGGCCCAGAGGATCGTGCGCGCGGCGACGCGCCGATGGCCGAATACCAGGTAGTCCTCGCCGATCTCGGAAACCGGCGCGCCCGTGTGCACTTCGACGCCGAGTTTCTCGAGCTGCTTGCGCGCCTTTTCGGAAAGATCCTCGGTGAAGGCGCTGAGCACGCGTGGGCCGGCCTCGATGAGCAGCACGCGCGCCGTGCGCGTGTCTATCTTCCGGAAATCGTTCCTGAGCGTGTGGCGCGCGATCTCGGCCAGCGTGCCCGCGAGCTCCACGCCGGTCGGGCCGCCGCCGATAACCGCGAACGTCAGGCACGGATCGCAACGTGCGTCATCGTGGGACGCTTCGGCCTGCTCGAACGCGGACAACACGCGCGCACGGATCGCGAACGCGTCGTCGAGATTCTTGAGACCCGGCGCGAACCGTTCCCATTCGTCGTGCCCGAAGTACGCATGGGTCGCGCCGCTCGCGACCAGCAGATAGTCGTACGGAATGCGGCGATCGCCCACGCCGACTTCGCGCGCCGCTATGTCGATGCGCGTGACTTCTCCCATCAGCACGGTGACGTTTTCCTGGTTGCGCAGGATGTGGCGCAGCGGCGCCGCGATCGACGGCGCGGCCAGACCGGCCGTGGCGACCTGGTACAGGAGCGGCTGGAACAGATGGTGGTTGCTGCGGTCGATCAGCGTGATCGAAACCGGCGCCTTGCGCAGCGCGCGTACGGCCCAGAGGCCGGCGAATCCACCGCCGATGACTACGACTCTCTTCGCGTCTGACATATGCCCTTTATCTCACGGAGAAAGTTATCCGAAACGCACCCGCCTTGCCGCGCTAAAATGGTACGGCCATAGAGTCGAAAGTCATGACGGAAATAAAGCAGCAGGATCTCATCGACAGCGTCGCCGACGCACTCCAGTACATCTCGTATTACCACCCGCCGGACTACATCCGCGCGCTCGGCAAGGCCTACGAGCTCGAACAATCGCCCGCCGCGCGCGACGCGATCGCGCAGATCCTCACTAATTCGCGCATGTGCGCCGAAGGGCGCCGGCCGATCTGCCAGGACACGGGCATCGTCACGGTGTTCGCCAAGGTCGGCATGAACGTGCGCTGGAACGCCGCGATGAATTTCGAGGACATGATCAACGAGGGCGTGCGCCGGGCCTATCTGCACCCGGACAACAAGCTGCGCGCGTCGATCGTCGCCGACCCTAACTTCTCGCGCCGGAACACGAAGGACAACACGCCGGCCGTGATCCACACGCAACTCGTGCCGGGGGGCGAGGTCGAGATCACCGTCGCGGCGAAGGGCGGCGGCTCGGAGAACAAGTCGAAGTTCGTGATGTTGAATCCGTCGGACTCGCTGGTCGACTGGATACTGAAGACGGTGCCGCTGATGGGCGCGGGCTGGTGCCCGCCCGGCATGCTCGGCATCGGCATCGGCGGCTCCGCCGAGAAGGCCATGCTGCTCGCGAAGGAATCGCTCATGGAGCCCATCGACATGGCGGAGCTCAAGGCGCGCGGACCTGCGACGAAGACCGAGGAGTTGCGCATCGAGCTGTACGAGAAGGTGAACGCGCTCGGCATCGGCGCGCAGGGCCTGGGCGGTCTATCTACCGTGCTCGACGTGAAGATCTTCGAATACCCGACGCACGCCGCGTCGAAGCCGGTCGCGATGATCCCGAACTGCGCGGCGACGCGTCACGTGCATTTCACGCTCGACGGGAGCGGGCCCGCGAATCTCGAGCCGCCGAAGCTTTCCGACTGGCCGAAGATCGACTGGGCGCCGGCGCCCGGCGCGCGCCGCGTGAATCTCGACACGTTGACGCCCGCGGAAGTCGCGAGCTGGAAACCGGGCGAGTCGCTGCTGCTCAACGGAAAGATGCTCACCGGACGGGACGCGGCCCACAAACGCATCGCGGACCTGTTCGCGAAAGGCGAGGGCCTGCCGCCCGGCGTCGATTTCCGCAATCGCGTCATCTATTACGTCGGCCCGGTGGACCCGGTGCGCGGCGAGGTCGTCGGACCCGCGGGCCCCACCACCGCCACGCGCATGGACAAATTCACGGAGATGATGCTCGAGAAGACCGGATTGATCGCGATGGTCGGCAAGGCCGAGCGCGGACCGGCCGGCATCGACGCGATCCGCAAGCATCGCGCGGCGTACCTGATGGCCGTCGGCGGCGCCGCCTACCTGGTCTCGAAGGCGATCAAGGCCTCACGCGTCGTCGCGTTCGAGGATCTCGGCATGGAAGCCATCTACGAGTTCACGGTCGAGGACATGCCCGTGACGGTCGCCGTCGACTCCACCGGCACGTCCGTCCACCAGACCGGCCCCGCCGAGTGGAGCCAGAAGATCTCGACGATGAAGCTCGCGATGCGGTGAAGAGGGTGCCTGGCACGGAAATCCCGGGAGAAGCGGAGAGCATTCCCGTCTTGAGCAACCGTAGCGGCGCTTCTCCCGGGATTTCCGTGCCAGGCACCGTCTTCTAGAACCAGCAGCTGACGATGGTCCCGCGGGAGCGAGCGCTCTCGATCCGCAGGGAGCCGGCCATCATCTGGGCGCGGTAATGCATGATGCGCAGGCCGAGGCCCTTCTGGCTGATCGCGGGATTGAAGCCGACGCCGCTGTCTTCCACGCGCAGCAAGCCGCGGTCGCCGTCCCAGCGCAGCTGGATGCGCACGGTATCGGCTTTTCCATGCTGCGCAGCATTCGTGACGGCCTCTTGTGCGATGCGATACAGGTGCAGGGCGTTCGCCGACTCGAGTCCTTGGTCGAGTGTGGCGTCGGCCTCGCAGCGCACGTCGATGTGAAACATCGCGGACAGACGCCGCGCGAGTTCCTCCAGCGCCAGCGCCAGGCCGCCGCGATCGAACGTCACCGGTGACAGGCCACGCGCCAGCGCGCGCGTCGTGAAAATGGCGTCATTCACGATCAGGGCGACTTCCTCGATCGCCGCCGACAGTCCGGGCGCGTCGCGCTCCGCCCGGCTCTCCAGTCCACGCAGCAACAACGCGATGCCCGTGAGCTCCTGGCCGAGACCGTCGTGCAGGTCGCTGCCGATGCGCTGCTGCTCGCGGTTGCTGACCTCGAGCACCTCGCGCTCGAGCTGCCGGCGCGCGGTCGCGTCCTGCAGCATGGTCAGGCAGAAGCGCTCGCCGCGCAGCACGAGCGGTGTGATCGCCGCTTCGACGAACAGCGGATTGTTGCTGTCCTTGGCGCCGCGCACGGTGAGCTCGCTCACGAGCGGCGCGCCCGAACGCGCGGCCGCTTCGGCGGTCGATTCCGCGATGCGCCGATCGAGCGGCGGATCGCAGGGCAACTGATCGAGCCGCTTGCCGATCAGCTCGCCCGCGCCCACTCCGAACATGCGATCGAAGGCCGGGTTCGTCATGCGGATGACGCCTTCGCCGTCCGTCAGCACCACGCCTTCGTGCATGACCTCGACGGCGAGCGCCTGGCTGCGCAGCACTTCCTCGTTCGCCTTCCGATCGGTGATGTCGTGCACCACGCCGATGAAACGGTTGATCGAGCCGTCGGGCTCGACGATCGGCTGATTCGCCATGTGCACCCAGCGCGTGGCGCCGCACAGCGTCTTCAGCGCCATCACGGTCTCGGTTGATTCACCCTTGCGCAGCCGATGGCGCCGCTGGATCGCTCCCGCGTGGTCCGACGGAAACATCGCGTGCCGCCAACCGAGCCGATTCACTTCCTCGAATGTGCCGCCGAAGAATTTCTCCCAGCCCGGGCTCGCCCACACGATCTCGGCCTCGCCGTTTTCGTCCACGGCGGCTTCGTAGACGAAACCCGACGTGAGCTCAGCGACCGTGCGATACCGGAACTCGCTCCTGCGCAGCGCATCGGCCGCGTGTTTTCGTTCGGTGACATCCACCGCGACGCCGACGAGGCGCGAGAACTTGCCGGTCGCCGGATCGGCGATGGGACGATTCTTGACCTCGATCCAGCGCAACACGCCATCGGTGCGCCGGATCTGCACGACGAAGTGGATAGTCTCGCCCGCGAGGTAACGCTTCACGCGCGCCGCGCTTTCGGCCTGCCAGCCGTCCGTCACGTGGAAACTCTGCCAGCCGCGCCGGCGGTATTCCTCCTCGTTGCATCCGTAGACGCGTTCGGCGCCGAGGATCCATTCGAGCTCGTAGACGCCGTCGGCATTCAGGACGTATTCGTGTACCGCGCCCTCCGACAGATCGGCGACCGTGCGGTAACGCGCATGGTTCAGCATCAGCGTGCGTTCGTTCGTCTTGCGCTCGTTGATGTCGCGCGAGTGCGCGATGATGCCGAGCACCGCGGGATTCGCGAGCGCGTTCACCGCGACGCTTTCGAGCCAGCACCAGCTTCCATCGCGATGGCGAAAGCGGTACTCGAACCGATTGAGCTCGGGCTGCGAGTCGCCCGCTCCCAGGATGCTCTTGAAACGCTCGCGCATGTGCGGCGCGTCATCGGGATGCAGGAAGTCGATCGCGTTCCTGCCTAACAACTCGCGCGACTCGTAGCCGAGTTGGCGCACTACCGCATCGTTCACGTACGTGAAGCGGCCGGTGGCGTCCTGCACGGTGATGATCTCGAGCGCGTGCTCGGTGAGCGCGCGCAAGCGAACATCCGTCTCGTCCGCGAGCGGAGAGATCGCGCGTGTGCTGGCTGGAGTTCGAGAGACCATGCAGAGCCGTCGATTCTATCGACGCGCCCTGCACGAAAACGTAGCGAGAGGATTCGTGCTGCAGCGCTTCGCCGTCCCGACGCGGCGACAAAGTGCGCACTCATTTCGTGGTCGGCATGCGACAGGTCGGTACTCGGTTCGTCGCAATTCAGCTCCTGCAAAATAAAGCGTATAAAAATCAATCAATTGCGGATTGGTTTATTGGCGAATCAGTGTTTCTCCTGTGTTGTGTTCATCACGACCCGTGCTAGTCTCGCCCCATTGCAGGAGTTGAAGCGTTTCATGGGCGCTGACGATCTGTCCCTTTGGTTCGGGGACACTCGGCCATTTCCATGGCGGTCGCGGCGTTCCCGAATTCAACGCACTCCCTCTTGTAACCCGGTGCG
>JAEZCR010000126.1 GCA_023433465.1 Pseudomonadota bacterium
GGGGGGGGCGGGCCCGCCGCCCGCGGCCGTGGCGAGATCTACTGGGTACAGACGTTCGGTCTGCCGCGCTGAGTGGCGCGGCCCCTACAATGCGCGCATGGAAATTTCAGATGACGATCTAGGCGCGTGCCTGCGGGTCCTGCGTGCGATCGAAGCCGACCGTTCCCACCTCACGCGCCTGACCCAGGACCAGCGCCGCGAGCTCCTGACCCTCGCAGGCCTCGTCGCCAAGCCCGAGCGCCACGATCTCGTGAAGATGGCGAAGGCCTTTCGGCGCGCCGAACGCGAAGCCGCGAAACAGCAGGACCGCAAGGCCATCGAACAGGCGGGCCTGCGAGTGCAGCGTCGCTCGCCGGTGTTCGCCCCGCTGTGGCTCGAAGCGCCGAAGCCGGAGGAAAGCGAGCGGCCGCGGCTCAACAAGGAACGCGACTGCTACGTGTGCAAGCAGCCGTTTTCGAAAGTGCATCGCTACTACGACTCCATGTGCGAGACCTGCGGCGACTTCAACTACGCCAAGCGCGAGCAGACCGCCGATCTCGGCGGGCACTACGCGCTGGTCACGGGCGCGCGCGTCAAGATCGGCTACCAGGCGTCGCTCAAACTACTGCGCGCCGGCGCGCACGTCGTCGTCACCACGCGGTTTCCGATCGATGCGGCGGACCGCTATGCGAGCGAACCGGATTTCGCGTCGTTCCGCGAACGGCTGCAGATCCACGGGCTCGACCTGCGCCACTCGCCGAGCGTCGAGCTCTTCACCAAGTTCCTGGTCGAGCGTCTGCCGCGCCTCGACTACATCCTCAACAACGCGTGCCAGACGGTGCGCCGCCCGACGGGTTTCTTCGAGCACCTGCTGGCGCGCGAGACGGAGTCGATCGATTCGCTTCCCACGCACCTGAGGTCCACGCTCGCGGACCATGACGAACTGCGCCGCAGGCTCGAAGCCTCACCCGCGCAAGGCGCGGGCGCCCTGCTCGTCGCCGATCACCATCCAGGCGAAGGCCTCGTGCACAGCGCGGCGCTGTCGCAGCGGCGTTATCTCGACGAGGACTATCGCGGCGGCGAGACCCTGTTTCCCGCGAACCGTTACGACGAGGACCGGCAGCAGGTCGACCTGCGCGAGACGAACAGCTGGCGCCTGCGCCTGCACGAGGTCGAGACGCCCGAACTACTCGAGGTGCAGCTCGTGAACTCGATCGCGCCCTATATCCTCAACGCGCGCCTGAAGCCGCTGATGTTGCGCACCCCCGGCGCGCACAAACACATCGTCAACGTGAGCGCGATGGAAGGACAGTTCTACCGCACGACCAAGACCGACAAACACCCGCACACCAACATGGCGAAGGCGGCGCTCAACATGATGACGCGCACCAGCGCGCCCGACTTCGTGAAGGACGGCATCCACATGAACGCGGTGGACACCGGCTGGGTCACGGACGAGGACCCCGCCGTCCACGCGGCGCGCAAGGCCGAAGAAGGATTCGCACCCCCGCTCGACATCATCGACGGCGCGGCTCGGATCGTGGATCCGATCTTCTCCGGGCAGCTCACCGGCGAACATGTCTGGGGACAGTTCCTGAAGGATTACAAGCCCACGCCGTGGTGAACGTCGCGGTACTCTCTGCCCCATGAAAATGTCACGTTGGTTCCTGGTCCTGCTTCCGCTGTGCAGCATCGCGCTGGGCGCGCCTCCGGTCCCGGTGACGGTACATGCGGATCGCGTGGTCGGCGAAGTGCGGCCCATCTGGAATTATTTCGGTTACGACGAGGCCGGCACGACGCTGACCCCCGAGGGCCGTGATCTCCTCGGCAAACTCAATACGCTCAGCGACGAGCCGATACGCATTCGCGTACATCACCTGCTCACCAGCGGCGACGGCACACTCGCGCTCAAGTGGTCGAGCACCAATGTGTATACGGAAGACGCCGCCGGAAATCCGCATTACGACTGGACGCGTCTCGACGCCATCATGGACGAGCTCACCCGGCCGGGAATCGAGCCATTCGTGCAGGCGAGCTTCATGCCGCAGGCACTTTCTTCGCAGCCCGAGCCGTATACCCCGGTGCTGGTGAAGACGGGCTTGCCGCGAGACATGGTGTCGGGCGGCGCGTTCTATCCACCCAAGGATTACAAGAAGTGGGAGGCGCTCATCGAGGCCTGGGCCCGCCACAGCGGCGAGCGCTACGGCATCGATCGCGCCTCCTCGTGGCTGTGGGAGTTGTGGAACGAACCCGAGTCGCCCTACTGGCGCGGCACGAAGGAGGAGTACTTCAAGTTGTACGATCACTTCGCCGCCGCGGTGAAACGTGCGCTGCCGAAGGCGCGCGTGGGCGGCCCGCACGTGACCGACCCGGGCTGGAAGAACGGCGATGTGTTCATGCGGGAGTTCCTCGAGCATTGTCGTTCGGGAAAGAACAGCGCGACCGGCGGCGTCGGCGCGCCGCTCGACTTCGTGGCGTTCCACGCCAAGGGAACCACCCGCCTCGATGACAAGGGGCGCGTGGAGATGAACCTGCGCAATCACCTGAAGACCATCGACACCTTCGGCCGGATCATCGCGGGCTTTCCCGAGTTCGCGCGGCTGCCTATCTACATCGGCGAGTCGGATCCGGAAGGCTGCGCCGGCTGTCCGGCGACGCTCGATCCCGAGCGCGACTACCGCCGGACGTCCCAGTTCGCCGCGTACACGGCCGCCTCGTTCATGCGCAAGCAGGACCTGCTCGCGCGCACCGGCGGAAACCTGCAGGGCGCGGTCTCCTGGGCTTTCACCTTCGCCGATCAGCCGTGGTTCAACGGGCTGCGCGCGCTCACGACCAACGAAGTCGCACTGCCGGTTTTCAATGCTTTCAAGATGTTCTCGCGGCTCGGCAGCAAGCGCGTGGCCGTCGACGCGCCGTCCATGCTCCCCGTCGATGCCATCATCGCGGACAGCGTGCGCGGCGAACCCGACATCGGGGCCGTCGCCTCCATCGACGACGAGAGGTCCCGTCTCACCATCCTGGTCTGGAACTACCACGACACCGCCGGCGGCTATGACGACCTGCGGGAAGTGCAACTCACGATCCGGGGACTGCAGGACGCCGCGAAGCGAGGACGGGTCGTCGAGTATTCGATCGACGAACTTTCCGGGAATTCCTATACCGCGTGGCTCGAGATGGGATCGCCCCAGCCACCCTCCAGGGACCAGGTCGCCCGATTACACGCGGCGGCAAAGATGCGCGCCGTGCCGCGGAATCTCGAAACCACCGCAGACAAGAATGCGCGGCTGAACCTGGTCATGCCGCGCCAGTCCGTGAAACTGATCGAAATCACACTGGATCCGAAGCCCTGATCCGCCTTCAGCGCGCCGCGGCGAGATGCGTGATCGCGAGCCGCGACCAGAGCCGGTCGACCTCGGCGCGACGATGATCGTCGGCGATCACGAGCGCGCGCGCCGAAAGTTCCCGCATTTGCCCCCGATTCACGAGCATCAGCAGCGCGCCGGCCAGGCGACCGAAACGCACCGAGCGTGCGAGCCCTGGTTCACCGGGCGCCGAGAGGACGCCGCGCAACTCCGCCGGCAAATGCCAGTTCGCCGCGATCCGCATCGCGGTGGGCGGCACCCAGTCATCGAGTAGTTTGGCCATGGCCGCGGGACGGATGTTGGCCGCGTCCAGACAATGCTCGCGCGCGATGCGGAACACCGCGTTGCTGGCGAGACCGAGCAGCATCACGATCAGTCGCGCGCTGAACGCGTCCACGCGCTCGATGCGCACCGCGTGCAGTTCCGCGCTGCCAGCGGCGTACTGGCTGTGCTCCCAGGTGCATTCCGCGAACGAGGAGAACGGGCCACGCGAGCCGGTCATCACCGGATGCAGCAACGCCGTGGCGACCAGCGAGCGCAATCCGTCGGTGCCTACGAGCGCCACCGCCTTCTCCAGGCCTTCGATGGGCTTGCTGCCGCTCATGCGGTAGAACGAGCTGTTCGCGAGTCGCAGCAAGCCGCCGAGCAGCGCGCCGTCCTCGCCGATGATCCTGGCCATCTCGCGCAACGAGTTCGCGTCATTGTTGATGGCGCTCATGAGCCGCGGCAGCAGTGAGGGTCGCCGCGGCAGGTACTTCGCCTGCAGCTCGAGATCGCCGAGCACGCGTGTGGCCGGTTCGAGTCCCGCGAGCTCCAAGTCGGTCGCCTCGCGGCGCAGGTCGTCGAGACTTGCATCGAGCGCGAGCGCCGTGAAACGCCGCATCGCGACGTCCGCATGTACACCCGGAATGCGCGCATCGCCGGCCTCGCGCGTGGCGCGAGGCAGATCGCGGCCTCCCTGCCGATCGTTGATTACCCGCGGGCCCTTTTCACGCGGCCTGCCGAACCATTGACCCACAAGAGAGCCGATCCCGGAGCGGATGGCGGCAATCATGGTTGACGGTTAACGGCAGCGCCGACCGGAACTGAAGTCCGGCAGCGCGATTCCTCGTTATGCAGGAGCGTTTCTGCGAGCTTCCCCTAACCACTCGCGACGGGAATGATTACTTAATCGCTCCCTCGCGTGCCGGCAGTTTTGGCGAGCCGGCGCGGGAGTCATCCCGTGAGGGTCCACCGCAGCGAATACCAGTCGCGCCAGGCATCGTCGACCAATGTGTTTCCGCGAACTTCTCCGCTGACGATCGTCCAGACTTCCAGATTGCCGTCAAATCGCGAAAGTGCCGCGATGTGCTGAGGATGCGCGGGCACCTGCACCTCGAGTCGGCCCCAGCGAACCCATCCGCTCGCCTCGGTGCGCGTGTAGAAGAATCCATTATGGTCCGCATTGGGATTTCCCTGCCGAATCGACCAGGCATCGATCGTGTGCGGCTGGCGCGATGCCGCTGCGATCGGCGTTCCCTGATCGAATGTTTCGATACCGACCTGGTACCACCCCCGCTGCGTCTCGCCTTCGTACCAGAAATCACGGATGTTCTCGCTCGGATCGATCGCCAGCACGTGGACGTGCGGCAATTCAGGCTGAACGGAATTGATACCGCCCAGCGGAGGCAAGTGAGATTGCGGAGGCATCTTACGGACGACGGCGGCGAGTTGAGTGGCCGGTGTGAACCAGACATCGCCGAGGGACTCCCATCCGCGCCAGGCGTCCGGCGCCCAGCGGTTGCTGCGGATCGGCTTGTCGTCGCCGACGACCCAGATCTGCATGTCGAACGGCGAACGCGACACCGCGGCGATGTGCGCACCGGAGAAGAACCTCTGGTCGTCTCCTAACTTCCCCCAGCCGTTCTCGGGCTTCCATCCGTCCGCGAACCACTTGTGGCGCACGATGCCGTCGACATCCACGCCCCAAACCTCCATGAAATCCTTGTAGCGCGATACCGCCGCAAGCGGTGCACCAGGCTTGAACACGGCTCCCGGCAGGTCGTACCAGTTCTTCCATGCCCCATCACGGTACCAGATACCGCGAACCATTCCGTCCTTGCCCACGCCCCAGGCCTCGACGTGATTGGCATCGCGCGACACGACGGCGAGATAACTGTCGCGCTCGAATTCGGGACCTGGCAGTGGCGACCACCCATGCCAGCGGTTGTCAAAGTGGTTTACGTAGAGCCGCTCGTCGTGTCCGACGGCGAAAAGGTTCATGCGATTCCAGCTCGGGCTCACGGCCGCCAGCCGCGCGCCGGGGAACACGCATCGTTCGTGGTGAGTGATGCGGAACACGAGCTCCCATCTACCCTGTTCCTCGTTGCCGATTGTGAGCGTCTTGTCCTTGGTCATGCCGGGCGGAATCTCGATGTCCGTCGGGTCAAGCAGGAGCTCTCGCGTGCCGACGTGATTGTCCTCGCGCGTCGGCAAGTCGATCAGCCTGATCGCGCTGTTGATGTCCGCGAGCAGACGCGTCATGCGTGCCGGGCGCGCCAGAGCGAACGATTGGCCGAGACTCGCGGCCGCCGCCAGCTGCACCACGCTCCGGTAGCTGTCCATGTGCTCATTGTCTTCTTCCATCACGGTAACGACGATGCAGACGTTGTCGCGATTGAAGATGTTCTGCGGTTCCCACGGCTCGTCGAACGGCCCCCAGAATGGCCGCTCGTTGTCCGCCACGACCACATCGCCTTCGTCGAAGTTCGTCCAGACACCATAGCGGAAGGTCGTTACGGGCCGGCCCGGAACCGGAGTGACTGCCGGCAGGCCGCCGGGCGGCGGCGGTGGCGGCGTCAGGTCGGCGACCGTGATCAGGACGTACACCTCGTCGGAGGCCGACCACTCGTTGCTTTCCTCGAGGCACTTGATGCTGTGCAGGCGGATCGAAAAACTCATTTGCCCTCCGTGGCAGAGTCTCTTGGAATTCCATTCGTGCGCAAGGCCGGTAGTCAGGCATACATTACTACCGGCGGGACCTGATCGATTGGGAATCGTGTTGCGCAGTGCAGCGCGTCCGAGCTATCTACTCGCCAGATCAACTCACCTAGGGCGTCCTGCCGCTGCGCGGAGGCGATATCCTGCGCCGCACCAGCAGCCTCACTCGCCCAGCGCCGCGTACTTCACGATTCTGAACCGGGCGCCCTGCGCCGCGCGGATTCGTTCGGCCAGTTTGTCGTGCAACTCCGGCTTCCACGTCGTCCATTGCGCGAAGAACGCGCCCACCGCCGCCGCGTCACCCTCGGATTGCAGTCGCAGGACTTCCTTCAGCAACGACTCGATCGTCTCGACGTAGCGGTCGTAGTGGATAGTCAGCCGGGCGGTCGCGGGATCGGCGCTCAGCAGGCCTTTGTCGAGGAACCAGTTGAACTGCACGAGCTGCATGGTCTGGTAAGGCTGATCGCTGCGCGGCTTCACGTTCTGCAGCGTGCGCTTGATGCCGCTCGCCTGGACCGCACGCAGCGAGGGATGTCTCATCCGGTGCAGCGCGAACAGCGAGACGAGATCCGACTTCATCTCCTCCATCGCATCCGCGTGAGTGCCCAGGGCCACGTCCAGCGTGCGTCCCTGCCTGTCGCGATCCGGGCCCAGGTAGTGGCCGATCTCATGCCACAAGGTGCGCAGGAAATTGCCCTCGGCCTTCAGATCCTCCGCGTGCGCGTCGGCGGTGGCGGCGCGCCAGATGCGCTCGTCCGCGGCGAACAGCACCGGGTTCTTCATGATGTTGGCGCGCAGCAGGATGGTCCGGCCGTAACGGCGCGAGAACAGCGCGTCGTTCGGCAGGATGGTCGCGGTGTTGGTGCCGCGCGCCTGGCCGAAATCCGCGATGACGTCGTAGACACCGACGGGGATGTCGTCGCGCACGCGCTTGCGCGGCTCGTACGGCAGCGCGTCCTCGATCGACTGCAGTCCGCCGAGCGCCTTGCGCAGTTCTTCGGACGCGGCCTCGTCGCGCAACAGGATGCTCATGCCGTGGAAGGCCTTAACGCCGAACAACGCGTCGTCGTAGGTTTCGTATGCGCCGATCTGCGCGTTCAGCCGCGCGAAACGGCCCGTGACCCACGACGCATCGCCTGACTCGTAGTCGTTCGAAACGAGATCGCGGGCACGGTTGCGCAGGTAACGCGCGAATTCGGCGTCCGAGGACTCGATCTTGTCGGCCGCGCTCATCAGCAACGCGAACGCCCGCGTCATTTCCTGTGGATAGGCGATGGCGTACGGCACTGCATAGAAAGTTTCCGCGGAGGCGCGTTTCGCGAGCGCCTGCAGACTCTCCGTCCGCCCTGGATGCAATTCCCGGATCAGCGGGTATTTCTTCAGCGTCGCGAGATCAGCGTCGACGTTCGCGCGCGTCGCGCGCCGGACGACGGTGCGCTCCCCGAGGATGTCGTCGCGCAGGTCCGGATGTGCGGATAGAAATCCATCTACCTGCTCCTTCGCGGCGCCCGGTGGATAGACATTCCTGCCCGGCGCCTGCTCCGCGACCGGCAGGAAGGGCACGCGCCGGTTGTCGAGCGTGGTCGCGATCGGGCCCTGGTTCAGCCGGTAGAGCTCGAGGAGGTTGCGCGTGGCGACCGGCTTTCCGAGTTTTTCATGCAGCGACGTCAGGTTGGCCAGCGCGCGCTCCGATTCTGCATGTCGCGAACGTTCGTACAGCGTCTGCATGATCTGGCCGGCCGCGAGCAGATCGTGCAACGCGGCACGTTCCGCGTCCGTCAACGCGTTCAGCGGCGGCGCGAGCCTGATCGTTTCCGTCTTCGCGAGGATCTCGGCGGATTGCGCTTCGGTCCAGTATCCGGGCGGCAACGTCGACTGCGCCTGCGAGGCGGTGGTCACGCAAACGAGAAACAGGAAGATGGCGGGACGCATGCAGCTCACTCCGCGGGGTTCGGCTGGGTGCCGAGTCTGCCCGGTTTCCGCGAATCGCGAAATTCTCCCGGACGATTGCGCAAGAACGCCGGACGGCGAGTCATTCAGCAGGCCGCCGCACGCGGGTACAGTGCCACTCAATCAATTAGGAGTGACGACGATGACGCATTCGAGCAGCTGCTTCTGCGGCGAAGTGAAATTCGAAGTGACCGGCGAGCCGGTGGCCATGGGCTACTGCCACTGCTTCTCGTGCCGCCAGTGGTCCGCGGGTCCCGTCAACGCGTTCACGCTCTGGCAACCGGATGCGCTCGAGGTGACGCAGGGTTCCGCCAGCATCGGCCGGTTCAACAAGACGCCGGGCAGCACGCGCCAGTGGTGCACGAAGTGCGGAGGGCACCTGTTCACGGATCATCCGGGCTTCGGACTCGTCGACGTGTACGCCGCGCTGCTGCCCCAGCTGCGCTTCGAGCCCGGCGTGCACGTCAACTACGCGGAAACGGTGCTGCGCATCCACGACGGCAAGCCGAAGCTCCAGGATTTTCCGAAGGAGCTGGGCGGATCGGGCATCAGCGTTCCCGAGTGAAGACGGTGCCTGGCACGGAAATTCCGGGAGAAGGCGGACCGCCGACCCACAGGTCGTTGATGGTCGCGAAGTGATCGGATCCGACGCTTTCCCCCACCTTCACTTCGTTCACGCCCATCGCTCCCGCGATGAGGCATTGATCGATGCGGATACGCAGGAATGAGGGCAAGCCCGAAGACCAGGTAGTTAGCAGGCCGCGCCCGGCGGCACAGTCATGCACGGCGGAACGTTTCAGCAGGTCGCGAAAGTGACTCGACCACGGCGTCACGTTGAAGTCGCCGACGGCGGCGCAGGCGTGCGGGCATGCCGCAAGATCCCCGCCCAACGAGGCAAGCTGCGCATTTCGCTTCCGCGCCGTGGCCGGCACCACCGGCCATGAAAGGTGGGCGGCATGGAGGCGGAAAGTCCGATCGCCGAGATCGACGTCCGCGCGCGCGCCGACCGGCAATGCGCCATCCATCGCCGGCTCCGGCGCGATGAGCGGCCAGCGGCTGAGGATCGCGACGCCCCAGATCCCATCTCGCTCCGCCAGGTACCGGTGCGGCATTTTCGGCAGCAACGCCGCGAGTTCCTCGGCTCGCGACAATGGCGACAATTCCGCGAGCACGACGACGTCGGCGTCGAGCGAGTCCAGATAGGCGGCGACGCCCGGCAGTGCGTCATTGCCGATGTGCACGTTGAACGAAACCACCCGCACCGGGCGCGCATTCGATGGCTTCGGTGGTCCGACTCCGAAGAACGCGCCATACATGGGCCAGACACTGAGGACGAGCCCGATGACCGCGACGCCCGCGATGCGCCACCGGCGCAATGCGAGAGCGACGACCAGCGCGAGGATCAGCAGGCCGGCGAAGTGGGCGCGGAAAGTGACGAGCATCTCGCCCGGCCAGAACCAACGGCCGGTATATGCGAGCAACGTGGCGAGAAAGATTGCGCCCGTGGCGAGCGCCAGGCGTCTCGCCATGAAGGACGCGCTCATGCGCCTCATGTTGCCCGACGCTAACAACCCGTCAAGCGGCGCGCGGCGATCAGGGCTTCAACCCGGCCGCGATCCGCTGAACCTCTTCCGGAGACCGCTCACCACTGAGCGGTGTTCCCGGCATCAGGAATCTTCCCATCGCCAGTCCGCCCACCAGCACGGGCTCGAAGCCGATATCGCGAATGAGGCCGGAGGCGATCTCGATGGCCTCCTTGTCGTCGCCCGCGATCGGCATGCCCTTGCGCTCGGTGTCCTTGTGCGCGCTGCCCATGCGCGCGGCGCCGACCGCGTTGAACGCGCGCACGATGCGCGCGCCGGGCAGCAGTTGCGCGGACACGAGGCCCGCGCCTTCCGCCCGCGCGCGATCGGCGATTTCGCCATCACGGTGTGGAAACGGATTGCAAGTATCGATCACGACCTTGCCCTTCATGGCGTCGCCGAGCGTCTTGCCGAGCTCGGGCAGCGCGCCGTAAGGCACCGCCAATACGATCACCTCGCCGAACTCCGCGGCCTCGCGGGGACTACCGGCGCGCGCATTCGCGCCGACCTGACCGGCGAGTTTCTTGTCGTGCTCGAGATCGCGAGACGAGAACATCACGTGATGGCCGGCCTCGGCCCAGACACGCCCGAGCGCGCCGCCGACATTGCCGGAGCCGATCATGCCGATCTTCACTTTGTGGCCGGCCGCGGCGCGTGTTCGCCCGGCGAGCACCAGCGACGTGAGCGCGGCGCTGCCGATGGCCTTGAGCAGGTCACGGCGGGAAGACATGGAGTGATGGCGGTGAGCGTGTGTCTTCATACCTGCACTCTAGCGGAACTGCCCGAAACCGACGCGGGCCGTGCGACGAGTCGAGACGAGCCGCTGGTGCGACGCGGCAGCCCGCGGCCAAGACGCTGGACTTGTTTGATCGGCATATGGACCATGGACGCATGAGCACCAATACATCCACTATTTCAGCATCTTTCATTTCGACGCTGCTCGTCACCACGTTCGCCCTCGCGCAAACGCCCGCCCCGGACTTTTCGGCGGACCGGTTCCGCGCGCACGTGGAGTTCATGGCGGACGACCTCCTGGAAGGCCGCGATACGGGCTCCAAGGGCCACGAAATCGCCGCGCGCTACGTCGCGTCCCAGCTCGCCTCGTACGGACTCGAGCCGGGCGGCGATGACGGCACCTGGTTCCAGCGCGTGACGTTCCAGAAAACCACGCGCGGCGCAGATCGCGGCGGGATCACCCTCTCCGGCCCGGGCGGCGAACGCAAGTTCGCCCATGCGGACAACGTGCTCGTCGGCATGCACCCGCGCGAGCCGAACCTCGACGTGTCGGCGCCCCTCGTGTTCGTGGGGTACGGCCTCGAAGACAAACTACTCGGACTCGACGATTACAAGGGTCTGGACGTCAAGGGCAAGATCGTCGTCGTGTTGCGCGGGTTTCCGAAGGGCATGCCGAGCGAGGAAGGCGCGAACGCCAGCGCCATGAAGGGTCTCAACGCGCAGAAGCATGGCGCCATCGGCATGCTGAGCCTGCAAACCCTGCAATCGGAGAAAGCCTTCCCGTGGGAGCGCATCCTCGAATACGCAAACGACCCCGACTTCGCCTGGGTGCAGCCCGACGGCCAGGCCTTCGACGAAGCGCCATACATTCGCGCGCGCGGCATTCTGAATGGCCCGGCGGCTGAGGCGCTATTCGCCGGCGCGCCGCGTACGCTGGCCGACATCAGGAAAGAGGCCGACAAGCCCAAGGGCATGCCGCGTGGCTTCAACCTGAAGACACGCGCCGCCGTTCGTACCACCGCGACCTGGGAACGTGTCTCCAGCCCCAACGTGATCGGAATCCTGAAGGGCTCCGACCCTGAACTTTCGAAGCAGTACACCGTGCTGTCGGCTCACCTGGACGGCCTGGGCATCAAGGATGTGGCGGGCGCGGACGGCGCGAACGCGGATCGCATCCACAATGGCGCGCTCGACAATGCCGCCGGGGTCGCGACGCTGCTCGAAGTGGCGCGCGCCGCCGCGATGGATCCGAACAAGGCGCGCCGTTCGATGATCTTCATCGCAACCACCGGCGAGGAGTACGGCTTGCTGGGCGCCGACTATTACGCGCGCCATCCCACCGTGCCCATCGGCCAGATCGTCGGCAACGTCGATCTCGACATGCCGCTGCTGCTGTATCCGTTCACGGACGTGGTCGCCTTCGGCGCCGGTCACTCCACGATCGGCCCGATGGTCGAGAAAGCCGTCGCGCCGATGAACATCAAACTGACGCCGGACCCGTGGCCCGAGCAGGGTGTCTTCACGCGTTCGGATCACTATCAGTTCGTGAAACAGGGTGTGCCCGCGGTGTTCCTGGCCACCGGCACCGCCAATGGCGGCGACAAGTTCTGGGGTGAATTCCTCGGCGGCAACTATCACAGCCCGCGCGACGACCTCGCGCAGAAGATCGACTGGCAGGCCGGCGCGCGTTTCGTGGAAGCGAACTACCGCATCACCCGCGCGTTGTCGGATTCGGATGCGCCTCCGCTGTGGTTCAAGGGCAACTATTTCGGAGATACGTTCGCGCCCGGCGCGGCGCGTGCGACCAGCCCCTGAGTGGATAGCGGAAAGTAGATAGCGACCCGGCGAACGGGTCGCGTCACTTGCCCGGCGCCAGCCCGAAAGCGATCGCACTCAGATCACGGCTGAGCTCGGCGAGCGGCACCGGCAACAGGTTCGCGAGCAGGACGATGGTGACATCGTCGTCCGGATAGATCAGCAGATCGCTCGCGTAGCCGGTCGTGCCGCCGGCGTGAAATACCATGCGACGCCCGTGCGTCTGCGGGGATGGCGCCAGGAGCTGCCATCCGTATCCATATGCTCCGTGGGTGGCTGACCACATCTGGTCGACCTGCGCGCGTGGCAGCACTGCTCCGGAACGAAGCGCACGATCCCACTTCAGCAAGTCATCGAGCGTCGAATAAATCGCGCCGGCCGAGAAGAGCCACGAGGCATCGACGTAATCCGCGTTCGCGAACACCTTGCCGTCCGGGCGATATCCGCTGGCGCGCCGCGCGATCACCGCGGAGTTCGATTCCAGGCCACTGTCGCGCATTCCAAGGGGAACGAATATCTCCTCCTCCAGCAGACGTTCATAAGGCTTGCCGCCCACCTTCTCGAGAATGACTCCCAGCAGGATATAGCCCGAGTTGCTGTATGAGTATCTGGCGCCCGGCGCGAACTCCAGCGGAAGATCGCGGAATTCCGCGACGAGCCCCGAAAGCGTGCGACGCTGTCGCACCTTCTGCAGGAAGTCCGGCGCGCGCGCATAGTCCGTGATGCCAGCGGTGTGAGTCAGCAGGTGATGCACACTGATGGCCTGCCAGTGTTCGGGACAGGGATCGAGATGCTTGCAGATGAGATCGTCCGTGCGAAGCCGGCCTTGTTGCGCAAGTTTGAGGACCAGCGCGGCGGTGAAGGTCTTGGTCACCGAGGCGATGGGAAACCGGGTGGTCGTGCCGTTCGGAATCTGCCATTCATGGTTGGCCATGCCATAGGCACGCGAGAACAGCGGTGTGCCGCCGCGCGCGATGAGCACGACGCCGCTGAATTTTCCCGCGTCCGCCTGCGCCTGCATGTACGCGTGCGCGCGGTCGGCAACTTCCATTGCCGAAGGTTTGTCGGCCGACACGTTTCCGGAACACGCGGGCAACATGAGCAGGAGTGCAACGAGATTCGCGTTCTTCATTCCTGTCTCTCCTTGAACATGCGGCGGATGGATTCGAAACGCGTGACTCGTGCCCGGACGTAGAGGTGATAGGCGAGCGTCGCGCCCGCACAGACGGCCAGCTTGATCAGCCGCGCGATGAAGACGTCATCGTCCCCCGGCGGCCAGGCCGCGTCCGCAGCCGCGGCAATCAGCGTCACCCCGAGCACGGCGTAAGTCGCGTACACGATGCGCAGCGACTTGCGCGCGCGTGACAACGTGAGCTCGATCATTCCAGGGATCGAGTCGAGGCTGCCGATCAGCCGGCCGCGACGCGCCCAGATGCTGGCGGCCAGGCACAAAGCCACGACCACGCCGAGGCCGACGCCCCGTGCAACTTGTCCCTGCAGCAGGTTCAGCAACACGACGAGACCGAGGAACAGGAACGACAGCACTTCCAGGACGAACCAGGTGCGGGATGCCCAGATGCGCCAGCGCAGTGAACCGCGCAACGCGCCAGTGGCGATCTGCACGAGCGGCGAGCTGGCCTGCCATTCCGACTTCAGGTTCTGCCAGTCCGCGGATTCATGACTCATGGGTGTCTTCCCCCAGTAGTTTGCGCAAGAGCACACGCGCCCGGCTCAGCCGCACGGCGACGAGGTCCTGAGATATTCCAAGCGACACGGCGACTTCTCCGGGTGTGAATCCCTCCAGCGTGAGGACGGCCGCCTCGCGGTACGTGAGCGGCAGACGCCGTACGGCCGCCAGCAGCCGATCGCGCTCGTCCGTGGCGATGACCTGGACCTCCGGTAACGCGCCGTGATCGAGCAGGTTCTCGTCGATCGACTGGTGCGCCGGCACCCTGCTGTACCTGGCGACGTGCGAGATCGCGCGAAATTGCGCGATACGCGCCACGAAGGTCTTGAGCGAGCTTTCTCCACGGTGCGCCGGCAAGGCGCGCCACACCGCGAACAACACGTCCTGCGCCAGGTCACGGGCGAGCTCGCGGTTGTGCTCGTAGCTCGCACAGATACGGCCGATCATGGCCTGGTGCTCGCGGACCAGGGCTTCGAAGTCCTTGCGGTGAGTCATCGGCCTAATAGTCCCCGGGGCGTGGAAAACCTTGCAAGGCACCTGCGGACGCGCGTGCGGCGAATCTCCTGGACGGATAAGCTGCGCTCCGGACCGCAGATTCTGGGCGGGCAGCCTGGAGAAACAGTAGATGAGTACCTCACCGCGCGAAATCCCGCAGGCCATCCGTCTCGACCGCCGCCAGTTCCTCGGCGGACTCGGTGGCCTGGTGCTGATCGTCTCGGCGTCGAGCGTCGTGAAAGCGCAAGATGCTCCGAAGTACGGCGCGGACGGTATGCCGCACGGCACGGTCGACGATCCGCTCACCTTCGTGGCCATCGGCGAGGATGGCATCGTGACGGTCGTCGTGCACCGCTCGGAGATGGGCCAGGGTGTGCGCAGCGGCTTGCCGCTGATCGTCGCCGACGAGCTCGAGGCGGACTGGAGCCGCGTGCGCGTCCGGCAGGCGCCGGGAGACGAAGCCCGTTACGGCAATCAGAACACCGACGGCTCGCGCAGCGTGCGCCATTTCTTCGATCCGATGCGCCGCTGCGGCGCCGCGGCACGCTCGATGCTCGAAGCGGCCGCTGCGGCACAGTGGAACGTGCCGGTGGATTCCGTGCGCGCGGTCAATCATGAAGTCGTGCACGCCGCGAGCGGACGCAAGCTCGGGTTCGGCGAGCTCGCCAAGGCGGCGGCCAAACTACCGGTGCCTCCGCGCGACACGTTGAAGCTCAAGGATCCGAAGGAGTTCCGTTACATCGGCAAGGAAGGCCAGCACCTGCTCGATGGTCCGGACATCGCGCACGGGCGCGCGACGTTTGGCATCGACGTGCGGGTCGACGGCATGACGTACGCCGTCATCGCGCGCGCGCCGGTGCTCGGCGGCAAGGTGGCGAAGTTCGACGCGAGCGAAACACTGAAGATTCCCGGCGTGCTGAAAGTCGTGGAGATTTCCGGCACACCGATGCCGGCCGCGTTCCAGCCGCTCGCCGGCGTTGCCGTGATCGCGCGCGACACATGGACGGCCATCAAGGGCCGTCAGGCTCTCAAGATCGAGTGGAACGATGGTCCGCACGCCAGTTACGACTCCGCCGCGTATCGCGCGCAGCTCGAGCAGGCGGTGCGCAAACCGGCCCAGGTCGTGCGCGAGGCCGGTGACGTGAACGCGGCGCTCGCCAAGGCCGCGCGCAAGGTCGAGGCCGAGTACTATCTACCTCACATCGCGCACGCGACGATGGAACCTCCCAACGCCACGGCGCGTATCGTCGACGGACAATGCGAGGTCTGGGCGCCGACCCAGGCGCCGCAGGGGCTGCGCGACGACGTCGCCAAGAAACTCGGCGTCCCGGCGGACAAGGTCACCGTGCACGTGACGATGCTGGGCGGCGGCTTCGGCCGCAAGTCCAAGCACGATTTCGCGTTGGAGGCCGTGACACTCTCGCAGCAGATGAACGGACAGCCCGTGCAGGTAATCTGGACGCGCGAGGACGATCTGCACCACGACTATTTCCACGCTGTGTCGGTGGAGCGCCTCGAAGCCGGACTCGACGCCCAGGGCAAGACCACCGCGTGGCTGCATCGCAGCGCCGCTCCCACGATCATTTCGAACTTCGCGCCGGATCCGAAACACAAGGCGACGTTCGAGCAGGGCATGGGACTCATCAACCTGCCTTTCCAGGTGCCGAACCTGCGCATGGAGAATCCCGAAGCCGCCGCGCACACGCGCATCGGCTGGTTCCGGGCGGTGTACAACATCCCGCACGCCTTCGCGGTGCAATGCTTCGTGTCGGAACTCGCCGCAGCGGCTGGCCGCGATCATCGCGATTTCCTGCTCGATCTCATCGGACCCGCGCGGCGCATCGATCCCGCCACGCTCAACGACAACTGGAATTACGGCGAATCACCGAAGCTCTATCCCTTCGACACCGGCCGTCTGCGCCGCGTGATCGAGACCGCGACGCGCGAAGCCAACTGGGGACGCAAACTACCCCAGGCAGAGGGCAAGCGTCGCGCCCTCGGACTCGCGGCTCACTACAGCTTCGTCAGCTACTCGGCTGCCGTGGTGGAAGTGGAAATCGGCAAGGACGGCGAACTCGCGATTCCGCGGGTGGACATCGCGTTCGATTGCGGTCCGGTGGTTTATCCGGATCGTGTCCGCTCGCAGCTCGAGGGCGCGGTCATCATGGGCGTGAGCCTCGCCAGGTCGGGGCAGATCACGTTCGAAAAGGGCCGCGCGCAGCAGGACAATTTCCACACGTACACGTTGACGCGCATCAACGAGGCGCCGCGCGACATCCGCGTTCATCTGCTTCCGGCCACGGACTGGTCGATGCCACTGGGCGGCGTGGGCGAGCCCGGATTGCCGGCGGTCGCGCCCGCGCTGTGCAACGCCATCTTCGCCGCGACGGGCAAGCGCATCCGGCAGTTGCCGATCGGGGACCAGCTCGGGACGTGAGCTTCGTTTCCACCCTCGAGTGACGGATTTTCGCCTCGCCGGCGTCTCCGTCTCGAATTCGTTCAACATGCGACGTGGCCATGCAATACAAGACGCTCGGTAGAACCGGCTTCGATGTTTCGAGCGTCAGCTTCGGCGCGTGGGCCATCGGTGGCACCTGGGGTCGATTGGACGATGAAGAGGCCATGCGCTGCCTGCACTGCGCCCTCGATCTCGGCGTCAACTTCTTCGACACGGCGGATGTCTACGGCGACGGACACAGCGAGCGGCTCCTGGCTCGCCTGCGACGGGAACGTCGCGATCCGTTCTGGGTGGCGACCAAGGTCGGCCGTCGTTCGAGTCCCCACGTCGCGGCCAGCTACTCGCGGGAGAACCTGACGAGTTACGTGGAGCGCTGCCTGCGGAATCTCGAAGCGGAAGCGCTCGATCTGGTGCAGCTTCATTGTCCGCCCACGGACGTGTACTACATGCCCGAGGTCTTCGGCGTGTTGGATGACCTCGTGAAGGCCGGGAAGATCCGCTTCTATGGCGCGAGCGTCGAGCGCGTCGAAGAGGGATTGAAGGCGCTGGAGTATCCCGCGCTGCAGACGCTGCAGGTGATCTTCAACATCCTGCGCCAGCGCCCGGCCGAGCTGCTGTTTCCGCGGGCGGCCGAGCGCAAGGTCGGCATCCTCGCGCGCCTGCCGCTTTCGTCCGGCATGTTGACCGGGAAACTGACGAGCGCCACGCGCTTTCATCCCGACGACCACCGCGCCTTCAACCGCGAAGGCGCGGCATTCGACAAGGGCGAGACCTTCTCCGGATTCGACTACGAGCGCGGTCTGCAGGTCGTCGAGAAGTTGCGCGCCCTGCTGCCGCCCGGCATGACGCTGCCCGAGCTCGCGCTGCGCTACATCGCCTCGTTTCCCGCCGTGACCTGCTCGATTCCCGGCGCGCGGCGCGTGGAGCAGGTGGAGCAGAACGTGGCCGCGGGAGCGAAGGGCCCCCTCGATGCCAGGCTGCTCTCCGCGCTGGCCAACCTCTACGCGACGGACGTCAAGCCTTTCGTTCACCAGCGCTGGTGACCCAGCCCGCGACCGTCTATCTACTCGCGCCGGCGCATGGATGTGAGAATTCATCCGCTGCAATACGAGAACTGACAGCCTTCGGCGGTCCCCGATCGCCATGGCATGATCGATCCCGGAATCGTAACGACTCGAGAGACTCCCATGCCCGCTACAAACAAATATGTGATCGCTTCCCGCGGCGTACTCGTCGCCCTGCTCTGCCTCTCCAGCCCGGCGCTCGCCCAGGAGCCGCCCAAGACGCCGATCGAAGCACCGCCGGAACCCAACGCCATCCCATTGAATACCGGTGGCGTCGAGGGACAGACGGCGCAGGAGACCTGGTACAAGCAGTGGGGAGATCCGTTCGTGCGCAACGTTTCGCGCGCGACGCTCACCCCGTTCCTGCCGAGCCCCGACAAGGCGAACGGCGCGGCCGTGATCGTCGCCCCCGGCGGGGGTTTTCGAATCCTCTCGATGGGCAACGAAGGCTGGGAAGTCGCGCAGGCCCTCAATGAAAGAGGTGTCGCGGCATTCGTATTGAAGTATCGCCTCCTGCCCACCGCGCCGGACTGGGAGGAGTTCAACAAGGGCAACCCGCTCACCGCGCCTTCGCCGGGAGCGGCGGGCGGCGCCCCGCCCCGCTCGCCCGTCGCGCTGCCGCTCGAAGATGCGACCGCCGCCTTCAGGCTCGTACGTGCACGCGCGAAGGAATGGAAAATCGATCCCGACAGGATCGGCATGATGGGCTTCTCGGCCGGCGCCGGAACCACGATGGCCGCGACGCTGCAGTCGTCGGAGAACAAGCCGGCGTTCATCGCGCCTATCTACGGCGCGCAGCGCGCGGTGGAAGTCCCGGCCGACGCGCCGCCGATGTTCGTGGCGCTCGCCGCCGACGATCCGCTGTTCGGCAACAACGAATACGGCCTCATCACCGCGTGGAAGAAGGCGGGCCGGCCCGTGGAATTCCATCTCTATCAGAACGGCGGACATGGCTTCGGCCTCGGCAATCCGCCCAAGACCAGCACGGGGTGGTTTCCGCAGTTCATGTTGTGGCTGGAGTCGAATGGCATGCTGAAGGCGCGGAACTGATCGGACTCCGGATTCACATGAACAACTCCACACACACGCGGCGCTCGTCGCTCGGGTTCTTCCTGGCTCTCGGCGCGATGCTTTTCACCGCCAGCGACCCCGCGGCGGCGGGCGTCGAAGCGCGAGAGAAGATCGTCATCTCCGGAGCATCCGGCCAGCTCGGCGGATTGGTCGTGAAGGAACTGCTCGCGCGCGGCGTGCCCGCCGGCGATCTGATCCTCGTCAGCCGCACACCCGAGAAACTCGCCGAATTCGCGAAGATGGGCGCGGCGACGCGCTTCGGCGATTTCGCGAAGCCCGAATCGCTACCAACGGCATTCGCGGGCGGGACGAAGCTGCTGTTGATCAGCATCGGATTCGGTGCGGGCCCGCGGCCCGAGGCGCACAAGCGCGCGATCGACGCGGCGGTCGCCGCGGGCGTCAAGCACATCGCCTACACGTCGTTCGTCGCGATCAGCAAGGGCGAGAAGACCGGGCTCGCGAGCGATCATTTCCAGACCGAGGAATTGATCCGGAGCAGCGGTGTCGCGTGGACGATGCTGCGCAACTCGATCTACGCGAACGGCCTCGTGCAGCAGGCGGCGAAGATGCTGGCCGAGGGCAAAGCCACGGTGTCGGATTCCGACTCCCGCATCGGCTACGTCACGCGCGAAGACTGCGCGGCCGCCGCCGCGGCCGTGCTCTCGACGCCAGGCCACGAGAATCGCGTGTACGACATCACCGGACCCGAGCTGCTCGGTCCGCGCGAGATCGCCACGATCGCAAGCACGGTTGCCGGCAAGCCCGTCGAGCTGGTCGCCGCCGCGGCAAACGCGTCCGGCGCCCGCCGCGGATTCGGTGGACCCTCGATGGAGGTGACGAGCGATGACGTCGCGAAGCTCACGGGGAGACCGGCGACGAGCGCGCGTGTATTGTTCGAGGCGCATCGCGATGAACTGGTGAACGGGGGGAGATGATGCGAATGGTCCTGCGCGCTTCGACGGTACTTCTGACTCTCGCGACATGCGCCCCAGCCGTCGCCGCGCAGCCCGCACCGTCCTTCGCCGACGTGTTTGGTTCAGGCATGGTGCTGCCGCACGATGAGCCACTGATATTCACCGGCCGGTCGGCGCCCGGCCGGAAACTCACGCTGCAGGTAGATAGTTCCACCTACACGACGAAGAGCGACTCGAACGGTAGCTGGCGAGTGACCGCCAAGCCGCTGCGGGCCGGCGGTCCTCACACGCTCACACTGGAGGATGAGCAGGGGGCCGGAGCGACGCTGACGGACGTGATGGCCGGAGAAGTCTGGCTGTGCTCGGGCCAGTCGAACATGGAATACCCAGTCGTCCGCTCCACCGACCAGCCCGCCGATGTGCTGCACGGTCATCCGTCCATTCGCCTGCTCGCGATCGCCCACCAGACCGCCGTGACGCCCCGCGAGGAATTCGGAAACAAACCTTCCTGGAAGGTCGCCGATGCCGAGACGATCAAACGCTTTTCGGCCGTCTGCTATTTCTTCGCCCACCGCAAGATTTCCGAGGAAGGAGTGCCCATCGGCCTGATCAACGCTTCGTGGGGCGGCGCATCGATCGAGCCCTGGATCGGCGAAGACACGCTCGCACAGATGTCCGACTACCGCGGGCGCGTGGAACTGTTGAGGCAGTACCGATCCCAACCGCGCGCGGCGGAAGTGGCATTCGCCGGCGAATGGGTGAAGTGGTGGATGGCGAACTCCGCGATGGGTCCGGTCTGGGAGAAGGGCTTGCTGGACGGCAATGCCGAGTGGATAGACGCGCAGCTCATCGACTGGCGAAAGTTCCCGGACCCGCGGCTGGAGAAGTTCACCGGCAACCTGTGGTTCTCGAACCAGTTCGATCTCACCCAGCCGCAGAGCAGGAAGGGAGCGACCTTCGTGCTGGGAAAGATCGACGAGGTGGACACGACCTGGCTCAACGGCAAGTTCGTCGCCAATACCTTCGGTTATGGCACGCATCGCGAATATCGCCTCGATCCGGGATTGCTGCAGCCCGGCACCAACCAGTTCAGCGTGTTCGTCACGAGCACCTGGGAAGCCGGCGGGATGTATGGACCGGAAGCCGACGTCGGCATCCGCTTCGACGACGGCGAGTTCGTTCCGCTCGGCAAGGGATGGAAGTACCGCTTCGTGCCCAAGGAGACCGGCTATCCCCCGCGCACGCCGTGGGAAAGCGTCACGGGCATCACCGGCATGTTCAACGGCATGATCGCGCCGCTGCGCTCCCTCGCGCCCACCGGGGTCATCTGGTACCAGGGCGAATCGAACGTCGACAAGGGCGACTATTCGCAACTGCTCCCCGGCCTGGTACGCGACTGGCGGCGGTGGTTCGGCCGCGAGGAGCTGCCGTTCATCGTCGTTCAGCTGCCTAACTACGGCGCCGTCCAGGCGCCGCCGGTGGAATCGCAATGGGCAAGCCTGCGCAACATCCAGCAGCAGGTCGCGCTGCGCGATCCGCGCGTGGGCCTCGTCGTCACGCAGGACGTGGGCGAGGACGCGGACATTCATCCGCGCCAGAAATACGTCGTCGCGCAGCGCGCATACGACGTGTCGAAGGCGCTCAAGGGAACTGGCGCGAAGAACGGCGTCGTGCCGCGCGTCGCGAAGTCGGGCACATCCTGGGCACTGGAATTCACGCCGGAGCTGACCACGAGCGACTCGAAGGAAAAACCCGTCACGGGATTCGCGCTGTGCGGAGCGGAGCCGAAGAGCTGCGTCGCGGCCGCCGCGAACCAGCGCGGCAGCCGCATCGAGCTCGACCGCGCCGCACTGCCGGGCGCAACCCGCGTGCGTTATTGCTGGTCGGACGGCGGCGTGTGCGAGCTCAAGGCGCGGAACGGCCTGCCCGTGGGATCGTTCGAGCTCGCCCTCGCCCCGGCAGGTAAATGACGTGAGCTCGAACGTGCGTTCCTTCGGCCGTCTCACGGACGGCCGTGAAGTCGAGGCCATCACGCTGGGCGAGGAGGACGGCCTGCAGGTCGAAGTCCTCACCTACGGCGCCATCCTGCGGCGGCTCACGTATCCCGTGCGCGGCGTGCGCCGCGACCTCATCCTGCATTTCGACCGGATCGAACAGTACGAGCGCGATCGCGACAATGTCGGTCCCGTGGTCGGCCGGTTCGGCAATCGCATCGCCAATGGCCGCTTCACGCTCGACGGCGTCACGCACCAGTTGACCACCAACGAGGGCGTAAATCACCTGCACGGCGGCGATACCGGTTTCGCGAAGCGGCTGTGGCGCGTGCTCGAAACGCGGAATCGCGAGCGGTTGCTGCTCGGCCTGCATTCACCCGCGGGCGAGGAAGGTTACCCGGGCAACGTCGACGTCACGCTCGAGCTCAGCGTGCGCAAGAACGCGCTCACCATCCGCTTCGGCGCGAGCACCGATGCGGCCACCCCCATCAACCTCACCTATCACCCGTACTTCAACGTATCCGGCGACCTGCACTCGCCCGCCATCGAGCATCGCCTGCGCATCCCCGCGGACCACTATCTACCCGTGGGACCCGGGCTCATCCCGACGGGCGAGATCGCGCGCGTGGACGACACCATCTTCGATTTCCGCACGCAGCGGCGGCTGGCCCCGCCACCCGTGGACTCGCATCCGCAACTCGAGCTCGGCGGGGGTTACGACCATTGCTGGGTGTTGTCCCGCGATGCCGATTGCACCTGCGAGCTCACCTCGCCCAGCGGCGATCTCACGCTGACCATGAAGGGCACCGGACCCGGGCTCCAGTTCTACAACGGGCAATTCCTGGCGCGCGCGCACCCCGGGTTGGGAAGCGGCCTGATCCTGGAACCCCAGGGACTTCCCGACTCGCCGAATCATCCGCACTTCCAGAGCGGCATCCTGCGGCCCGGCGATCCGTACCGCGCGGAGATCGAATACAAAATCACGGCTTGATCCATACGCGCGCGTGTATGGGTATGCGCGGCGGCCCTGCCTATACTCGGCCTTCACTCACCTTCCGGAGTACCGCCGATGAATCGCACGAGCCGACGCCGCTTCCTCAAACAAGCCTCTCTCGCGGGCGCGGGTGTCGCGGCATCGTCACTCTTCTCGCTCCCTAGCTACTCGCAGACGGCGGGCCGCACCGCGACCGTCCACCTGGGACTGGTGGCGCCGCGCGAGGATTTCGACCGGCGACTGTTCGGCGCCTTCCTCGAGCACCTGGGCCGCGCGGTCTATACCGGCGTCTACGAGCCGGGCTCGAAGCTCTCCGACAAGCGCGGGTTCCGCACCGACACGCTGCGCGAGGTGAAGGAGCTCGCGGTGCCGATCATGCGTTACCCCGGCGGCAATTTCGTGTCGGGCTACAACTGGCTCGACGGCGTCGGTCCGCGCAAGAACCGGCCGACCGTGCTCGAACGCGCGTGGAACTCCATCGAGACCAACCAGTTCGGCACCAACGACTTCATGGACTGGGCGACGGCGGTCGGCACGGAGCCGCTGCTCGGCTTCAACATGGGCACGGGCACCGCGGAGATGGCCGTCGCCTACATCGAGTACTGCAATTTTCCGCGCGGCACGAAGTGGAGCGACCTGCGCCGCTCGCACGGCTATGAGCAGCCGCACAAGGTGAAGTACTGGTGCCTGGGCAACGAGATGGACGGCCCGTGGCAGATCGGCACGCTCACCGCGCGCGAGTACGGCCGCAAGGCGCGCGACATCGCGCAGCAGGCACGCGTCATCGATCCGGACGTGCAGCTCATCGCCTGCGGTTCCAGCGCGCCCGGCATGGCGACCTACCTGCAGTGGGACCGCGAAGTGCTCGAGGAATGCTACGACATGGTCGACGGCATCTCGCTGCATTGCTACTACGGCAATGCCGAAACCACCGCCGGCAAGGCCGAGCGGTACGTCGCCATGAATCTCGACATGGAGCGCCAGATCCATGAGATCAGCGCCGTCTGCGACTACGTGCAGGGCATCAAGCGCTCGCCCAAGAAGCTCTGGCTGTCGTTCGACGAGTGGAACGTGTGGTACCGCGCCAATTCCGGCGACCACACCAACGGTCACGGCAAGTTCGCGCCCAAACTACTCGAGGAGGTCTACAACCTCGAGGATGCGCTCGTGGTCGGCGGCCTGCTGAACACGCTGATGCGGCGCTCGGACCGCGTGCGGGTGGGTTGCCTCGCGCAGATCGTGAACGTCATCGCCCCGCTCATGACGAGCGACAAGGGCATCCTGCGCCAGTCCACGTACTACCCGTACGCGATGGCGCTCAAGTACGGCCACGGCCGCATGCTCGACCTGCAGATCGAAAGCGAGACCTATCCGATCAGCGCCGCAGGCATTCGCGGCAGCTACGCGCGCGATGGCCAGGTGCCCTTCGTGGACGTCGTCGCGACCTACGATGCGAAGAACCGCCGCGTGGCGCTGTTCGCGCTCAACCGCGACCTGCGCGACGAGCGCGAGCTCGCGCTGCGTTTCGATGACGTCACGCCGACCAGCGTCGTTGCCGCCGAGACCATCACCGGCAGCGACCTCAAGGCGTTCAACACCTTCGAGGAACCCAACAAGGTAGTGGCGACGAAGCTCGACGGCATCACCGCCGGCGGCAAGATGAGCGTCAAGTTGCCGCCGCGGTCGTACTCGGTGATTCAGCTCGCGGTCTGATAGCCGCGCACCCGCCCGTCATCGGCGGGCCCGGCAGGCCTCGGCGCCGAGGCCTGCCGGCCTCCAACTAGTGGTGCAGCTTGAAGTGCCCGCTGATCATTGCCCAGGTGCTCTTGCGCGCGCCAGTGACCTGGTGGAGCTGATCCTCGGTCGCGGCGACCACACAGTTGCGGCCGCGGCTCTTCGCCAGGTACAGCGCCTGGTCCGCCTGGCGGAAGGCATCATCGAAATCCTCGCCCGCCTGCACCGCGGCCACGCCGAAACTCGCGGTCACGGTGAGCGGATCTTCGGGAATGCAGTTGGTGTCCATGATCCGGCGCCGCAGCTTTTCCGCGAGCTCCGCGGACTGCGGGAGGCTCGTTCCCGGACAGACGAGCACGAATTCCTCGCCGCCCCAGCGTCCCAGGCCATCGCCGCCACGGACCTGTGACTTCAGGATGGCGCCCACGGTTTCGAGCACGCGGTCGCCGACGTGGTGGCCACGTTGGTCATTGATACGCTTGAAGTGATCGAGGTCGATGACGATCACGCTGGCCGATGCGCCGGCCGCGCGGGTCGATTCGACGTACTGCTCGATGCCATGCCGGTTCATCACGTTCGTGAGCGCATCGATCGTCGACAGCTTCCGGTACTTCTCTTTCTCCGATTGCAGCTGCGCGTTGGTGTCCACCAGGGCATGGATCTTCTGCCGCTGCTCGCGATGCTTGCGGCGCAGCCGCAGCCATTCCGACAATCCATAGACCGTCGCCAGCATCAGCCATACGCACAGGATGCCGAGGTACCAGAATTCGGCGCTGATCCAGTGACCCGTGAACTCGATCCGCTCGATCTGAAATTCGTGCAGGCTGCCCGCGTGATGACCCAGCATGTCGAACGTAACGACCGTGGCATTGCTGAGATCGGGACGGTTCAATTCCCGTGGGAGGTCGTACATGGTCTCCCACCATTCCGGAACGGTGAACTCGCTCAGGCTGATCCGGACGGGCTGAGCGAAATCCTTCGCGCGCACATTGACGGAATTGAACTTGGGAGAATTCCAATCGTCGACGATCGAGAATCTCGGATCGAAATTGCGGATGCCGACACGCACGAACTGGGCGTCGCCCGAGTACCGGATGTTCAGCGTCAGCGACTGGAACCCCGACAAGTCGATGCCGCGATCCGCGGACGTGGAATACAGCAGATACGCGAAAATGCAGTTCTGGCCGACCGAATCCTCGGCAAACCGGCAGGTGAAGTGAAGCTTGCGCTCATCGATCCACTCCATGATTACCGGAGGTCCATCGACATGCTGCGACAGCGAGAAGACCGCGCCTTCTCTTTCCCCATCGAGCACCAGACGCCGTTCCGGAAGCAGGCGATGCGCCGCCATGACCATGAGCGTCAACACGATGGCGGCCAGCAGGAAGACTGACTGGTTTAACCTTTTGCCGCGAGATCTGCTCATGTCGAACGCTTATGAATACTCTTTGTGTGGCGGGACGACCGTGATCGACTGCGTGAAACACTGAAACGCCGAACCGCGCAATCCCGTACTCTTTTTGCCCGTCGCGACGAACGGCCGAATCCCCGGCCACGGGCGCGCATTTCAGACGATTCACGATGAGCAAAAGCCTTGCGCCCGTCCCGAATCCGCCAACAATCGGCGCGATGGACGAAATCATGAGCCGCGCGACCCGGCTATTGCGCGAAGTCTGGGGTTACTCCGCATTTCGCGGGCCGCAGGCGGAAATCATCGGGCACGTGGCGGGCGGCGGGGATGCGCTGGTCCTGTTGCCCACCGGCGGCGGCAAATCGCTGTGTTACCAGGTTCCATCGCTGGTGCGCGACGGGATGGGCGTGGTGATTTCCCCGCTCATCGCGCTGATGCAGGACCAGGTCGCCGCGCTGCGCGAAGCCGGGGTGCGCGCGGAGTTCCTGAACTCGTCGCTGTCCTGGCACGAACAGCAGCGGGTCGAGAAGTCCGTTCGCGCGGGCGAGGTCGACATCTTGTACGTCGCGCCCGAACGGCTGGTGACGGATCGCTGCCTCGAGCTGCTCGACGCGAGCACGCTCGCGCTGTTCGCCATCGACGAGGCCCACTGCGTGTCGCAATGGGGTCACGACTTCCGGCCGGAATACCTGCGCCTCGCGGTGTTGGCCGAGCGGTATCCACGCGTGCCGCGCATCGCGCTCACCGCGACCGCCGACGCCGCGACACGCAAGGAAATCCTCGCGCGCCTCAAGCTCGATTCCGCGCGAGTCTTCATCTCGAGCTTCGATCGACCGAACATCCGCTACCGCATCGCCGAGCGCGACAACGCACGCAAGCAATTGCTGCAATTCATTCGCGAGGAGCACGCAGGGCATTCCGGCATCGTCTACTGCTTCACGCGCAAGTCGGTCGACGAAACCGCCGAATTCCTGAAGGACTCCGGCATCGACGCACTGCCCTATCACGCGGACAAGGAGCACGAGACGCGCGACGAACATCTCAGCCGGTTCATTCGAGAGGATGGCATCGTGATGGTGGCGACCATCGCGTTCGGCATGGGCATCGACAAACCGGACGTGCGTTTCGTCGCCCACCTCGACCTGCCGAAGAGCATGGAGGCGTATTACCAGGAGACGGGCCGCGCCGGGCGCGACGGGCTGCCCGCGGATGCGTGGATGATCTACGGGCTCGCCGACGTCGTGCAGCAGCGAAGACTCATCGATCAGTCGCCCTCGGGGGAGGAATACAAGCGGGTGGCGGGCGCGAAGCTCGATGCCTTGTTGGGGCTGTGCGAAACCGTCGACTGCCGCCGCGTGCGCCTGCTCGACTACTTCGGCGAAGCGAGCAGTCCCTGCGGAAACTGCGACAACTGCCTGACGCCACCCGAGGAATGGGACGGCACAGAGGCCGCGCGCAAGCTCATGTCGTGCATCTATCGCTGCGAGCAGGCGAGCGGCTTCGGATTCGGCGCGGTGCAGATCATCGACGTGCTGACGGGACAACGCACCGCGAAGGTGGAGCAGTTCGGTCACGACCGCGTGAGCACGTTCGGGATCGGCAAGGAACTCTCCGCGCTGCAATGGCGCGCCGTCATCCGCCAGCTCGTCGCGCTGCGGCTCGTGCGGGTCGACTACGACCGGTTCAACATACTGCAGCTGACTCCCGAGGCTCGCGAGGTATTGAGCGGGCGCAGGAAGCTCAAGTTGAGGAAGCCGTCGGAGAAAGCCGACCGGCCGCGGCGTCCGAAGCACGGTGAACCATCTACCTTGGCCGCGCGCGAGGCGCTGACCGGCGAATCGGTCCGGGTTTTCGAGACGCTGCGCGAATGGCGCAAGGGCGTGGCAAGGGAGCATGGAGTTCCCGCGTACACGGTATTCCACGACGCGACGCTGCAGGAAATCGCCCGGCGACTTCCGGGCTCACTGGACGGATTACGCGGAATCTCCGGAGTCGGGGCGACGAAACTCGAGCGATATGGACAGTCGATCCTGGCGGTAGTCAGGGAACATGGCGCCCGGTATCTTGCCGAGGTTTCGACCGCCGGCGATGGAACAAGCTGATGAAATGATCCGGTAGTTCGACGACCAGTTGGGCATTTCATCGTCGCGGTGGTGCGTGTACTCCCGCGTACCACAGCATGAAGAAGTTTCGTGCCGTGAGCTGATCCCCTTCAGCCGGATCACTCGCCTCACGGTCGCGCCTTACTACGCGCGCTCAGGCTTCTGGAGCAATCAGCCGCACGGTGGGAAAGTAGCTCCGATAGCGCGATGCATCACGTGTGAGTAGCGGCCACTCCATGACCGCGGCATGCGCGCCTATGTAGAAATCGGGTAGAACGCCTTGCTTGGTGCCGCGTCGCCTTCGGTAGTCCACGAAGACCTTGCCCGCGAGGAACAAGGCCTCGCGCGGAATGGCTTCGTATGCCAGCGCGGCGTCGGCGAGCATGCCTTCGAGCTCTTCGATGCGCGCGAAGGCCATCGACAGCTCGGAGTAGATCACCGGATTGATCGCCAGCCGCTCGTGGACGCTCGCTGCCTCGAGCTGGTGCTGTGACCAATCCGCCCAGACCTCGTCATCCAGAACCAGGTCGAGCAGCACATTCGTATCGACCAGAATCACTTCGATCCGCGCGTCAACGCGAGAATCGCGTCGGTCTTCATGCGTACCGTGCCGCGGCCGCGCAACTTCGCGAACCGCGTTGGCTGACGCTTCACGCTCCTGCTCGCGGGTCGCAGAATCACGTCACCGCCCGGCACCCGCTCGAAGACCACGGCCGATCCCGCCTTCAGACCCAGATAGTCCCTGATGGATTTTGGCACCGTGACCTGGCCCTTGCTCGTGATGTGCGTCGCCATTGAGTATTACCTGCAACAAGGCTGGTAATACCCTACGCGGCGATCGGCGGTCCGTCAAAACGGCCGCTGACGCAGCGTGCACCCGCGCGGCTTTGCAAGTCCACGCCCGTATTCCGCGATTTCGCCCGCTCATGCGGCTTGACATGCAGCGCCCCCTGGCTGGATCTTGCGTGGCTGCATTTGTGGTTGACCTCCCTGCCGATCGCCGGCACCTTGCATGCCAACACGATTCGAGGATCTCCCATCGATGTCTACCGCCGAACTCGACACGCGCGCAGCATCCGCCCAGGCACGGCTCCCTCGCCAGGTTCCATACATCATCGGCAACGAAGCCTGCGAGCGCTTCAGCTTCTACGGGATGCGCAACATCCTGACGCCGTTTCTCGTGACCTCGCTCCTGCTGTATGCGCCGGAAGCCGAGCGCGCCGGCATCGCCAAGGACGTGTTCCATTCCTTCGTGATCGGCGTGTACTTCTTCCCGCTGCTCGGCGGCTGGATCGCCGATCGGCTGCTCGGAAAGTACCGCACCATCCTGTACCTGTCGCTCGTCTACTGCGTGGGGCACGCGTGCCTCGCCGCGTTCGAGGACAACCGCACGGGCTTCTACACCGGACTCTTCCTGATCGCGCTGGGCTCGGGCGGCATCAAACCACTCGTGGTTTCGTTCGTCGGCGACCAGTTCGATCAGTCCAACAAGCACATCGCGAAGGTCGTGTTCGACGCCTTCTACTGGACGATCAACTTCGGGTCGTTCTTCGCCTCGCTGCTGATGCCCATCGTCCTGCGCAACTACGGGGCGGCATGGGCATTCGGGATTCCGGGCATCCTGATGTTCATCGCGACCGTCATCTTCTTCATGGGGCGCAAGAAGTACGTGAACGTTCCGCCCGCGAACGCCGATCCGCACTCCTTCCTGCGCGTCGCTCACACCGCGCTGTGGGCGCGCGCCGAGGGGCGGGGACGCCCGGGGCTCATCATCGCGGGGATCGGCGCGGCGCTGGCGATCGGCGCGCTCGCGATGATGGGCTCGCTCGGCTTCGTCGCATCGGCGTGTCTTGCGCTCGTGTTCCTGCTGGCATTCGGCGGCACCGGTGCGTACATGCAGCTCGATCGCGCGAGCAATGTTCATCCGGTCGAGACCATCGACGGCGTGCGCGCGGTGCTGCGCATCCTCATCGTGTTCGCACTCACGACTCCGTTCTGGTCGCTGTTCGATCAGAAGGCGTCGACGTGGATCCTGCAGGCGGACCAGATGGTGAAGCCCGAATGGTTCTCGTCGGCGCAGATGCAGGCGCTGAATCCCGCGCTCGTCATGATCCTGATTCCTTTCAACAATTTCGTGCTCTATCCAGCCCTGCGCCGCCTCGGCATCGAGGTGACGCAGCTCCGGAAGATGGGTTTCGGCATCGCGTTCTCCGGACTCGCGTGGATCGCGGCCGGCGCGATCCAGCTGGCGATCGACGGCGGCGACGCCGTGTCCATCGTCTGGCAGGTTCTGCCTTACGCGCTGCTGACGTTTGGCGAGGTGCTCGTGTCGGCGACCGGACTCGAGTTCGCGTACAGCCAGGCGCCGCAATCCATGAAGGGCGTGATCATGGCGTTCTGGTACCTGGCGGTGACCGTGGGCAACCTCTGGGTGTTGCTGGTCAACGCGACAGTGCGCAACGAGGCGGTGATCGCGCGCGTGGCCAGCACAGGCCTCACCGAGAACGCATTCCTGATGTTCTTCTTCGCGGGATTCGCGTTGATCGTCGCGCTGGCTTTTGGTTGGTATGCGCGGCGCTATCCGATGCAGGATCACTATCGAGCCGCGTGAGCGAAGGACCCCACCGGTTTTCCGATGGGGTCCTGTCTAACCACGCCGGATGTTCAGCCGCCTGCTGCGCGCTGCGTGTATTGCACGTACGCGGGAATGGCGATCGCTGCCATGATGCCGATCAGAAAGATGACAGGCAGCAACACGCCGAGGATTTTCACCCCAAGGGTGTTCGGCGGCGGCGGCAGGCCGTAAGTGTTCGGGCCTTCGGTCCCCCGCTTGAAAACCCAGATGAAGCCGACGAGCGGGATGAGCTGGAGCAGAACGGTCCATCCGCTCCAGTCCATGTCATGGCTGCGCTGAATCGCAACGAGAATGCCGAACACGATCGCCACGGCGTACAGCAGCAGGAAGATGGCTCCCGCTACCGTCTCACTCGCGGCCGCGTTCACGCCCGCCATGATCGCGCCAAGGATCAGGTAGGCGCCCGTGAAGTACGCGAGATACCGCAGTCGTCCGAGGCGCCCCTTGGCGGACCACATGCGAATTTCTTGAAATTCCTGCTCCGACTCGACGTCGCTGACCGCCGCACGTGGCGGCGTATATGGATTGCTGGACATGACTCTCCCTCTCCTCCCGTGATGTTCTTGTTCTGCCGCGCCGGCGCGTCGCGTGACGGCGCGGCGGGTCGGCCCAGCTTACACCCTGGAATAGGTAGACGCCTTACCGGATTCAGGCGCCCGGATCGATATTGGCGTTGCGCCTGAATAGATTGGTCGGGTCGTACCTGCGCTTGAGCGCCACCAGGCGGGGATAGTTGTCGCCGTAGGTCGCGCGCACCCGCTGTTGTGGATCGTCCACCGCGATCGTGTTCACGTAGAACCCCTTGGTGTGTGGCGACAGGCGATCGAACGTCGCGCGCGCCCAGCCCAGGTGCGCCTCGGAAGCCGCCTTGTCGCGCGGATCGGCCCAGAAGCCCTGCACGATGAGCGTGGAACGCGCGTCACGATTCCAGAATGCGGTGGCGTCGCGCGGCACGCGATTGAATGCGCCACCGCAATCGCCCGTGAACATGATGCGCGCACCGGGTGGTTGGGCGGATTCCATGCTGTCGACCGCGGCATCGATCAACTCGGGCGAAATGCCCGTGAGGAAGCCGGAGCGTTCGTAGTAGCCAAGGCCGTGTTGCGAGCCGCGGTCCTGCGCCGTCTGCAACTCGATGTAACTGGACGGCTTCACGGCATCCACGAGCGGGCCGAACTGGCGGAGTGGTTTGACGACTTCCTCACCCTTGTCCGGGGGACCGCTGTAGCAGACGGAGAAGCCAAGCACCTTGCCGGGCTGCGGAAGGTTGGCGAGCATGGTGTCGACGAAGAGTTCATCGGGCTTGCTCTGGGAGAACTCGGCGATGAAACGAAGCAGCTCCTTCGCCTTCGCCAGTGGATAGAGCAGGACGCCGCCGTACATCGTCGGCGACACCGGGTGGAGCTGGTATTCGAAAGACGTCACGACGCCGAAGTTGCCGCCGCCACCCTTGAGCCCCCACAGCAGTTCGGAGTTTTCGTCCTTGCTGGCGCGCACGTACTCGCCATTGGCCGCGATCACGTCGGCGGCGCGCAGGTTGTCGCATGAAAGTCCGAAGCGCGGCGTCAGTCGGCCGAAGCCGCCGCCCAACGTGAGTCCGGCAGCGCCGGTGTGCGAAACGCGGCCGGCGGGCGTCGCGAGGTTGAAAGCCTGCGCTTCGCGGTCGAGATCGCCCAACAAGGCGCCGGAGTCCACGCGCGCCGTGCGCGCGATCGGATCGACGCGCACGCCGCGCATGAGCGAAAGATCGATCATCAACCCGCCATCGCAGACCGACTGGCCCGACAGGCTGTGTCCACCGGCGCGCACCGCGATCAGCAGATCCTGGGTCCGGCCGAAGTTCACGGCCTGCGCGACGTCCGCGGCGCCGGCGCACCGCACGATAAGCGCGGGCCGGCGATCGAACGCGCCGTTCCAGATGCGCCTCGCCTGCTCGTAGCCCTCGTCGGCCGCCGTGAGTAGTTTGCTGCGAAGGCGGGCGCGCAGTTCCTCGATGTCGGATCCACGCAGCACGAGTTCTTTGCCGGTGCGACCGATGGCCGGAATATCGGCGGTCGCAGCGAGCAGTCGCCGCGCCGGCAACATTGCGATCACTCCCGCGGAGAGGGTCGAGGTGACGAAGGTTCTTCGCTTCATGGTTGTTTCTTCCTGGAGGACATCGACCTGCGATTCCCGAGGGCGCGGCATTCGCGCGCGGCTTCTTTCCCGGTGAGCTCGCCGATCACCTGCAACTCGGGTTGGTAGATCCACAGATCGCCGCGTCCGTCGAGGAGAAAGCCGAAACTCAGCTTCTCCTGGTCGCATCGGACAGGGCCCATGGTGAGACTGATCGGTGTCCAGCGCCGGTTACCGCGGAATTCGAAACTGCCGCTCTCGGCGGCCATATCGGCATTGCGCGGCCGATCGGGGTTGTCGTTCTTTCCGTCCCGACCACTCGCCAGCCAGAACCAGACGCGTCCCGCGTCGCGCGAAGCGGCCCACATCGTCACGCGCACGGTTTTTCCGTGATACGGCCTCGCGTCGACCACTTGTCGCAACTGACCCCAGCCGTGTGATTTCTTGCCGCGTGCGCCGATGCACAGCGGCGTGCCGTCCTGCGGAACGCGGAACACGAACTGGTCCATGCGCGTGCCGGCCCGCTGCCAGATGCCGGGACCCGTCAACGGATCATCGTCGGGAAACACGCCCATGAGGCCCGTCGCCGGATCGAGCTTGATCACCTGCTGTTGCCGCGTTGCCGCCGCCGCGAGATCGACGCCGTCGAGCGGATCGTCCGGCAAGGCGCGGCAGCGCGGGATCCTGCCGACGACCATGATCTCGGGTAGCGAGGAGTCGCCGGATCGGGTCGTTTGTTCTGCTTCATGGCTGGTCCCGGCATCGGGCTGCGACGCCGCATCGGCTCCCATGGGCTGGGCCAGGGCGACGGATAGAAACGCCGTAAACAGCAGGCTTCCCACGGTGCGCAGCCTCGAATGCACGAGACAAACGGGTCATGAAGCGACGGCAGTATATCCGTCCCGGCGCCGGCACCGCAGCTCATGAAGACGAACCTGGATGAGCGTTTAGAATCGTTCGCAGCACCAGCCGCCTTTTCGAGGAGACGCGATGAAAACATGGACCCGCACCTTCACCGCGCTGCTCGCCTGCGCACTCATTGCGCCGGTGCTCCGGTCGGCCGACTTGCCGCCCGAGTTCACGAAGCACGGCGCGCCGAACGACTTCGACTTCGAAATCGGATCATGGAAGACGCACCTGCGTCGGCTGACGAAACCTCTCACCGGTTCCGGCGTCTGGGTGGAGTACGAAGGCACGACTGTAGTTAGAAAGGTCTGGGACGGGCGCGCGAACCTCGTCGAACTCGACGTCACGGGGCCGGCGGGCCGGATCGAGGCGTTGAGCCTTCGACTGTTCAACCCGGAAACGCGCCAATGGAGCCTGAACTTCGCGAACGCGCGCGGCGGCGTCATGGCGGCGCCCGCGTTGGGCGGATTCAGCAAGGGGCGTGGCGAGTTCTACAACTTCGATACGCTCGACGGCCGTGAAATCCTGGTGCGTTTCGTGATCTCCGACATCACACCCACCTCCTGCCGCTTCGAACAAGCCTTTTCGGCCGACGGCGGCAAGACCTGGGAGGTCAACTGGATCGCCGTCGATTCGCGGGGTGGGGATGGCGGTGCCGGTGTAAAAAGTGGGGATTAGCGCCGGGCGCCCGAATTGCCACCACCATCTCCGCTAATCCCCACTTTTTACACCGGCACCACTATCCCCACCCGCCAATTCGATCAGCGCAATATCGGAATTCTCAGTGCGCCGGTCGAATACGATTTCGCCGGCGGCGGTCACGTCGAAATCGCCGATGGTGAACTCGCGGCCGAAATCGGTGAGTTGGCGCTGCTGCCCGGTGTCGAGATCCACGCGCCAGAAATTCACGTGCGCCATCTCGCCTTGAAGCACCACGAGCGCATGTGTGCCGGGCACGAAGGTGACACGCCGCGAACCTCGCGGTAGCGTGATGGGCCCCAGCGATCGAGGCGTGCCGTCGGCATTCGCGGCTTTCACTTCATAGGTCGGACCGACTCCGATGTCCGCGTACACCAGCAGTGAACCGTCGGACGACCACTGCGGGTTGATCGCGTCGCGATCGAACATCATCACCGGCCTCGAACCGTCGACGGGAATGCGGAACAGCCGCCGCCCGCGTTCGCTCATCGCGGCGACCGCGAGCGCCTTACCATCGGGCGTCCAGGCCGGCGCGCCGCGGATCTCGAGCTCACCGGAGATCACTCGCACGGCATCGCCTTCGGCGCCGATGACGTTGAGCCGCGTGCCGTCGCGACTTTCCTCCACGAAGGCGAGCTGACTCCCGTCGGGGGAGATCGCCACGCCCCCGACGATGCGCGCATCACTGCCGCTGGCGAGCTCGGTGGCCGTGCCGCCCACCAGCTTCCAGATGCCGTAGCCGGTACCCTTGGGCGATACGTAGAGCAGGTAGTTTGGCCCCGATCGGGGCGCGAGTCCTCCGACGGAAGATAGCTCGATGCGCCGCGCCGCGGATTCGGGCGCGATCCCGTCCTGCATCGCGACCCTCCACAGGCTGGCCTTGGCGCGCTCCACGGTCGCGACCAGTCGGCGACCGTCAGCGCTGGCCGCAAGCGACGTGTACTGTTCGATGCCGAAGCTCACGCGCTCTGATCGTCGGCGCTGAACGTCGTACGAAAACAGCCACGGACCGGCGCCCTCGTCAGTCGTCGCGAGATACAGCAGCGTGCGTGCGTCGGCGAACGCCGGGTACAACACGCGCGAGTTGTGGTGAGTCAGGCGCTCGACCCCGGTCCCGTCAGCCCTCATGCGCCACAAATCCATTTCGTCCGGCGGGATGCCCTGGGTGAAATAGATGAACGAATCGTCGGGCGCCCAGATCTGAAAATGGCTGTGCATCCCGCGCGCGCCGACGTACAACCGGCGCGGTTCGCTCTGCGCGGATGCCAGGAGGAAGGTGGGATCACCGGGTTCCGTCGTGTGAAACACCGATCGGCCGCCGTCGCTAGACCAATCCATTTCCACCGCACCATTGCGAAAGGGTCGCAGCGCTCCGCCGATGACGGGCACGGCCCACATGCTCACCTCGTCCGCGCCCGGCGCGGGATTCGACACGCGCGTCCAGAGCGTCACCAGGCTGCCGTCGGGCGTGAACCCGAGGCTGCGCACTTCCGGGTTGAGTAGTTCGGGCGCCCGTCCCTGGGTCAGGTTGCGGAACTCCCCGCTGCCCACCTGCGTTACCCATGCGTCCATCTTCCCGTCGCGATCCGACAGGAATGCCACGAACCGGCCGTCACGCGAAATCGCGGCCGCCCGCTCGACGCCCTCGAAGTCCGTGAGCGGAACCACGCGCGCGCCGCGCAGCGGCTGCATGGCGTCGCGCGGCTCACGCGTCAACCACCATGTCAGGAATCCGGCGATCGCGATGACCGCGAACGCGCCGGCGAGATACGGTGGGCGGAGCAACTGGCTCCGCTCCGGCGAAAGCTGCGGGCCCCGCGTTGCCATCCAGGCGTCGAGCTCTCCGCGGAACGCGTAAACAGAGCCGCGCTTGTCGTGAAGGTGCCGCCGGATCGGCATGCCCTCGCGTTTTTCCCAGCGCTGCACCGTCGTGACGTCGCGCTTCACGTAGGACGCGATCGCCTTCCACGAATCCAGCCGTTCACCCTGCTGCGGCGCGGCGGAATCCTTCGCGGGACCGGTGGCGGGGGAAGTCATGTCCTTGTCCTGAAACATCGGCGCATTTTCGGCATGCCGCCGCACGGCAAACAGCGGCAAGACACCGCGCGCGGGCTCGTGCCGCATCTTACCGCTTGTCTCAGGTGACTCCCGGGACGAGCGTGCGTCACGCCAACAACCCAAGGAGCCCACATGTCAGGAGACTTCACCATCGTCGTTCGGGAGCGGGTCCGGTTCGGTGACCTGAAGAAGGACCCCGGAGAGACCGATTTCGATTCCGACGCACTGCTGCTCGGCCAGTCAGGCTCGTTCCCATTCACCTGCCCGGGAGTCGACACGACGAAATCCGCCGTCCTGCAGTTCGCGCATCGCGGGTCGAAGCAATTCATCAGCTTTCCCGTTCCGCAGCCGGACGGGGGCCTTGACGGCCTGTCGCCGGAGCACCCGGTCATGATCAATGGCGTGCAACTCATCGGCGGAATTCCTTCCACGCCCGGCAATTCGATCTGGAGCACGCGCGTGCTGCTCATACCGGCACACGTGCTCCGCCGCGACAACCATCTGCACATCGAAACCAGCACGGTGGATGGCCGGAGCAACCTGGACAACTTCACCCTCGACAACCTCGTCGTCTTCTACAAGACGCGGCAGTTCATCCGGCTGCCGATCGAAGTGTCGGGCCAACTCGAAGAGAACCCCGGCTAGAGGGGCGCACACGCAGGAGCACATACCATGAAGCCGTTCAAACTAGTCAGAAGTCTCACCACCTCGCTGATGCTCGGACTGATCGTCATCGCCGCGCAAGCGGGCCCGCCCAGACCCGACGCCGAGGTGATCGTCGAATGGAACGAACTACTGCAGTCCGTGGTGCCGGCCGGAGGCCTGAACCCGCCGCGCTACTACGCCATGCTGCACGTCGCCATGTTCGACGCGGTCAACTCGATCGAACGGAGCCATGGGCGCTACCGCTTCAGCGTCCCGGGCGCCCCGGGCGCTTCGTCGGAAGCCGCGGCTGCTCAGGCCGGTCACGACATCCTCGCGGCGTTGTTCCCGGCGCCGGATCAGGTCGCGAGGTTCGACGCGGCGCTCAACGCGCGCCTCGATCTCGTCAATCCACATCGCGCCCGAATGGGTGCGCTGGTGGGAAAGGCGATCGCGAAGCGGGTGCTCGACTGGCGTCAGAATGACGGCTGGTCGCAGATACCGCCGGCCTTCGTGCAGCCGGCCATTCCGGGAGTGTGGCAACCGACGCCGCCCGCGTTCCAGGCGGCGCAGTTCGGCCAGTTCGCGAGCACGCAGCCATTCGCCCTGTTGACGCCCACGCAGTACCTGCCGCGCCGTCCTCCGGCGCTGGACAGCGCCGAATACACCGAGGGTTTCAACGAAGTGAAACGCCTGGGATCGGCTTCGAGCATCGAACGCACGGCCGAACAGACGCAGCTCGCGCGGTTGTTCGCGAGTGTCACCTCGAGCACCGTTCATTGGGCCTTGTGGAACAACGTGGCGCGCGACACCGCGCGCGATCGCCACCTCTCGCTGATCGAGACCGCGCGACTGTTCGCGCTGCTGAACGGGTCGATTCACGACGGCGTGCAGACTTCGCACAGCAGCAAGTTCGTGTACGCCTTGTGGCGACCGATCACCGCGATCCGGCGCGCCGATGAGGACATGAATCCGCTGACGGATCCGGACCTCACCTGGTCGTCGCTGCTGACCACGCCGCCCTACCCATCACATGCGGGAAACCAGGCCTGCGTCGGGGCCAGCGCGGCGCGCGCGCTGGCGCTGTTCCATGGCACGGACACCGTGCCATTCACGGCGGTGTGGACGGGCTCAGGCGGCAATCCGGACGTGACGCGGCCATACTCGGGTTTCTGGCAGATGGCGACGGACCAGGCCAACAGCCGCGTCTACGGAGGAATTCACTTCACCTTCGAAAACGATGCGAGCCGCGAGGCCTGCCCGCGCGTTGCCGAGTACGTGTTCACTCACTACATGCGGCCGCGTGGCTGACATCGACCGCGCCCCACGAGACGAATGGATTGCCCAGCCCCGCGCGCACGTGGCGCGGCGACGCGGGGATCACTGCCTCATCGGCAACCGCTCGTCGACCCACTGCTCGAGCTCGGCGAGCGCTTGCACGGGATCGTCCAGGACTTTCTGGTTCATGCCCGAGCCCTGGCCGAGTACGCGACCGTCGTGTGCCAGCAACAGGTAGGTAGGAAAGCCGCGGATGCCGGCCGCGGCGATGAACGCCCCGGCCTCCGGGGCCACCGGCCAGTCGAATCGGCGCTGCTCCACGAATCGCTTCGCGTCGTCCGTGGAATCATGGGTGATGGCCAGGTAGCGGAACTCCGGATGTTTGCGGCGGAATTCATTCAGTGCCGGCACTTCCTTGATGCAGGGCACGCAGGTCTCGAAGAAGAAGTTCACGAGCGCGGGTTGCCCCATCAGATCGGCATTGGTCACACGGCCGCCGTCCAGACGTACGAGGTCGAACTCCGGCAGCCGCTCGATGACCTCCGGTTTGGGCTCGATGCGCAACGTCATGGTGTTCGCGGCATCGTCGCGGTGCTGCGTGAACTTGATGCCCTCCTGCATTCGTTGCGCCAGTTGATCGGCAGTCAGTGGTGCGCCCGATTCGTCTTCGAAGATCAGCCGCGTGTCCGCGGGTAGTTGGAGTGCGTCGCGCAACATGCGCTCGGTCTCCGTTCCCTTGCCGGATGCCTGCGCTTCCACTTCAGCGGGCCTGGAGCACGCGCAAAGCCCGGCAGCGGCGCACGAGATGAGCACGAGCGCGAGGCGGGCACGAAATGGCGACATGGTGACTCCGGCGAGTGGTGTTCACCGACTCTAACAGAGCCCGCGCTTCCGACTCTAGCTACACGTTCGTCTCGTTCGCCTGGCGTTCAGCCGGCGTTCAGCAATCAATCGCGTGTCTTCTCTTGTCACACGCTCAGTAGTGTTTGACTCCATTCAGCAGGCGCATCAAGGATTCATCCCTTGCGAGGAGCAATTGAGTCGAGTCGAAAATTTCCGTGAGTCGCGCGACCTGCTCGTCAGAGTTCAAGTCGAACGGGAATCCCTCGCGGAGATGGCCTAATACCAGCGTGTGGTGGTTGCCTTGCGGACGATGCCGCTCGCAGTCGAATCCCGCGAGTTCGAGCTTCTTCACGACAGGCCTCAGTTTCGCTCTCGCGGGCTCCGAATTCGCCTTCTTGTACGGCCCTTCGACGCGCACGACGATGTCCAGCGGACGCTTTTCATCGAGAAACCGGGTCGCATGATCGGTCGTATCGTAGAGCACACCAAGCGACACCCTGCCTTTGAACATCCACAACGCGACGCGACCGTAGCCGTCGTGGCAAGTGACATCTTTCGTCAGCACAGTAGCCGAAAGGCCCTGCTGGACACGAGTGCACAAGGTCCACAAATTTTCGCGCAGATCCCGGCGACCGCCATTGGCTGCGGTAGTGAGCGTCGCGGCCAACCTGATTGGCTTTACCACAAGATCTTTCTCTCCAAGGAAGTGCTCGAACTCTTTTGCGATGCCCGATACCCGATGAGAGGCCAGAAGTTCGTGGATTGTTGACCAGGTGATGTGCGATATCGCAATGCCGCGCACGGCAGCCGAGCAGAACATTGCGTCCGTGTGCCTGGGCGTGAGCAAGGCCAGGCGCTTGCGCACCTTCGAATCATGAGCCTTGAGGTAGCCAATGTAGCGGCTGATCTGATCTGGGTTGGCGCTCGCGCTCCACTTGTTCTCGATCCAGATCTGCAGAGCCTTGCCATTGCGCTCGAGCACTTCGATCATCATGTCAGGCAGGCCTCGGCTGTTCTTATCGCCGAGCGACACTTGTGTGCGAATGTTCGTTATCCGTTTCAGCGCGAACTTTTCTCCGACCAACTTCTTGATGATTCGCGAAGCGAAGGAAGGGTCCTGCGCAAGCGTGTAAGCAAACGCCTCCGTGAGAAAGTTTTCGTGAGAATTCCGGTCTGCCCGCGGGCGATAAGCGAGCAACCCGCGAAACAGATTGGGAATTCTTCCGTTGACCGTGATTGCGGTGTCCATATGGCCAGGATCAACCAGTCCGCAGCCCATGACCGTGCGCGAACTAACGGTTTTGCCGCTTCAACTCGCTACTTGAGCTACTTCTTATCGTGCTGGATCCTTGTGAGCCGCCACCTCACTACTGTTCGACTTACTACTCGCCGACTGCGCCGCGAGTTCCTCACGCGCCTTCTTGAGCAAGCCCATCGCGGGATTGTCCTCGGGGGCATGCGGGTGATACGCCAGCGGACTGACGGTCCGAACCGCCGCCGCGAATCGTCTGTCTTCCATCTGCTGCGCCGCGACCATCATTCGCAAACCGGCATCGTAGGGCGCGAGCTCGAGCGCCCATTCCAGTCCATCGAGCGCCGCCTTTGTGGGCTGCTTCTCCTGCTCGCGAAAGCTCGAGTAGTAATAGATGAGTGGAATGGGGTGGTCGTTTTCGATCCTGTTGACCGAGACGAAATGTTTGCGCGCGGCCTGCCATGCTTCGTCGGTCTTGGTCTTCTCCGCGATACGCGTGAGGGCGTAACCCTTCTGGATGAGCGCCGTCATGTTGTTGGGCGCCGCGGCGAGCGCCTTGTCTGCGGCGCGAATCGCCGCCTCATCGTCGCCCGCGTCAAACTCCGCCTCGGCCAATGCCGCCTGCACGGCGGGTTCGTCGGGGTATTTCGCCGCGACTTCCCGCGCGTCCACGACGACCTCTGGCGCGGTTTGCGCGGTGACACCGCGCTTCGATCGAATGCGAATCGGCATGCTGGCGGCTTCGCCCTCGCTCAGCTTGCGGACATTGATCGGCCCGACGCTCAGTTGAGACGCGGGAACCTGGATGTACTGCAGTTGCCGTTGCCGCAGATATTTGTCCAAGGCCTTGTCCAGCGCCTTCAGGTCGCCGAAGGCCGCGCTCGCGGCCGAGAGTTCCGCCTCCCCTTTGTTCAGGCGATTGAGGTAGTTGACGACCTGCTTGCGACGCTCACCGTCGGTGAACAGATAGTGGAATAGCAGCCAGCTGCGCCCGTAGAAATTGTCGTAGTCCTTCGTCTTCTTCTCCGCATAGAGCTTCGAATCCAGCAGCCGCTCGATGCTGACGTCCCTGGCTTCGAACAATTCGTACGCGCGATGCTGGGCTGGCAGGCCGAGTCCGACGGCACCATCGGCCACGAACTTCGCGGTCGAGAAGTACTCCGCGAAACCTTCGCCATACCAGCGGGGCACGAGGTACGGCGCATTCTCGGACATGAAGTGGTGCGCATACTCGTGCATGAGCACCAGCTCCGACTCCGTCGGCGTGCCGCCGCTGACATCGATGGGCGGAATGATGGCGAGCGAGCCACCCGCGCGCGGTACGTAGAAGCCTCGCACGTATCGGGAGTCGTTCCCGGAGCCATAAAGCTTGCGGACGATCCGTTCGCTCTTCACGACGTAGATGGTCACGCGATTGGACGGGCTCGGCTTCGCGTTTCTCGATGGCAACACCCAGCTCATCGCGCTGTGGTACCGCTCGAGCCTCTCGGAGTACTTGCGGATCTCCTTCTCGCTTTCGTCCGCGTAGATCACGAAGTGATCGCTGCTGGCCTCGTGCCAGTCGGCAAGTGCGTCGCTGGACACGAGGAGAAGCACGGCCGCCGCCGTGGTGAGAAGAGCGCGCATCGAACTACCCTCCGCCGGTATTCACGGAATCGAGTTTACAGTGACGGGCCTTTTCGCGATTGAGCGCCGTCACGAATCGAAGGACCGGGACCGGCCGCAGGCGCACGCCGGGCGGCCACTCACTTCGCGGCCGACATCTCCGAGGCGGCGCTCGCATCGCGGTAGTAAGCCTCGGCGAGCAGGCCGATCAGTCTGCCTTTCGAGAGACTGAGGGTCTCACCCTTGTAGAGGCATTGGCCATGAAACTTCGCCAGCGCGCCTAACGCCGCTTCTTCGTTGTCGGATCCCGCGGTGGACAGGATCGCGTCACGCGCGTGTTCCGGATCGCTGCGGATGACGCAGCTGGCGAACTTCAGCGGCTCGGTCTCGTCGAGGAACGTTCCGCTCCTTGGCTGCGCATTCGTCGCTGAGCTGGCGCCGCCCGACGGCGCCGCAAATACGTCTTCCCTGCCGAAGTCCTTGCGCACCAGCGCCTTGTACAAGCTGGACCGGAAGGACGGCCCATCGAAGTGAAGCTTCGTATACGCGGTGCACTCGGTCTTCGCGAGCCCGGCGAAAAGTTTGTTCTGCTCGGGTGAATCGGGCGGCAGCGCCAGCGCCTGGAGCACGCGCTTGCGACGACGGTCGAGCACGCACGCCGAAAACTGGTCCATCACCTTGCGCACGTCGTCGTCCGTCAATGCTCCGATCTTGTCGACAGTGGCGGGACGCTCACGCGGGATGATGCTCTGAGCCGCGAGGGGCGTGGCCAACACCAGTCCAACGATGAATGCAGTCATGCTCTTCATATGTTTTCCTTCGTTATTGCCCGCACGACTCAACGTGGCAGCGAGCCGCCCGCATCCACGATGGCCATTCGAAGCAGGGAGACACCGACTTCACGCCGCAGCGTAACCATCCAGCGATGAACGACTTCCGGCATGACCTGGCACGGCTGATCCGGAACGCACTGGTAGGTGTTCGCGCTGACCCTCTCGAACCAGAGCTCCGACTTCGTGTAGCGAGCCCTGGCGACGACCGTCATGTGCGCCTTGACGTGATTCAGCCGGAGCGTCATTTCGCCGGGCCTGTCGTCGATGACCTGCCATGTGTGTCGCCTCGCGGAATCGGCGATCAGCGCGCGCACGTCGGTGACGAAGCTCGGTATGTAGTACGGCGCGTTGTAAGCCGCCGCGCCGTCGAGGGCCGCGCCCGCATTCTGGCTCGCAATCAATCCCGCGGCGGCCGACGCGATCGTCAAGAACGAGCGGCGGAGGACGGCGCCGATACGGCCGCTTTTTGACGTATTCATGCCGCCCTCAGGATGTACGCCAACTGGTTGCGGATGCTCTTCGTGAAGTTGGGCATGTAGTTGTAGTAGCGGTTCGTGCCGTCGTGGCAGATACCTGCCTTGAGCTCCTTGCACGCGAGCTCATGGCTCGCGTCCCGGTAAAGTACCTGGATCTGCTTGTCGTCGTAACGCACCTCGAACACGACGGCACCGCCGCGGTAGTCCCAGCGCGCGAACACGGAGTTCGCCGTTTCGCCTTCGTAAGTCAGCTTCACGCCTTTGTTGTGATACATGCCGAGCAGGATCGCCCGCCGCGCCTGTTCCAGGCTCGCGCCATTCGTCGGGATCGGGCCGTGGATCTTCCTCGTGCGGCGGCCCATTTCGTCGGCAGCGGGGGCGAGGCTGGCCATGCACAGCCCAAAACACAGGCCCGCCACGACCGTGAGGGCTCTCATATTCATGATTCTCGATGGCACGACGGCTCCAATCTCCAGGGCACTGGTCCTTATCTGCTCTCAGGCGCGCCCCAGTGACATGGCTGGGTCGGAACGCGCACTTCGTCCTTGCCCATGATGATGAAACCCTTGACCTGCCCTGCCGCATCGTGCGCGCATGGTTCAATGCCCGACCTTTGCGACACTCTCGGCGTGGCGCGCGGCCTCGTCGATCACCTCCGCGACAACCTTGGGCTGCGTCATGAACAACGCGTGACTCGCTTTCGTGATGTTCGCTGAAGTCGGTGCAGTACGACGGGAAGGGTGTGGCGACGGGGCTGTTCTACAGCGGGACGTTCGTGCGACAAGGGTAGTCAGGCGGGCATTGTCATCGTTGCACTGCGCAATCCACTGCGACGGCGAGTCGAGCATTGCAAGAGGATCGATTTCCGGTAGATTGGTCGCTGCTCGGCGCCGCGCAAGTCGAATAAGAACCGAGGACTGATGACGGTCGAGGTTCTCATCGGCATCGAGAACATGCTGCGCGAGCGCCTGAAAGCCGGACCCAATTTCGTGCTGGCGGATTACTTCGATTTCGTGGCTGGCACGAGCAACGGCTTTGCCTGATCAGCATCGGACGCAAGGGATTTCTACATGACCACCAGCGATGGCAATGACAAGAAGACCTGCTTCGTAGTCATGGGCTTCGGGAAGAAGACGGATTTTCAATCGAGCCCGCAACGTGTGCTCGACCTGAACCGCACCTTCGAAGACATCATCGAGCCCGCGGTGAAGGAATGCAGTCTCGAGTGCATCCGCGCCGACAAGGTGATTCATTCGACCTTCATCGACAAGCCGATGTACGAGCAGCTGCTCGCCGCCGACATCGTCATCGCCGATCTATCGACTTCCAACGCCAACGCCATCTATGAACTCGGCGTGCGTCACGCGCTGCGCCCGTACACGACGATCGTGATCGCCGAGAACGGGTTCGCCTTTCCCTTCGACCTGAATCACGTGAGCATTCTGAAGTACCAGCACCTCGGCGAAGAGATCGGCTATCGCGAGGTCTTGCGGGTAAAAGACGAATTGAAGAAGAAGATTGGCGCGCTTCTCGACAAGCAGGAGATCGACAGTCCGGTGTATCTGTTTCTGCCAAGCCTGCAATCGAGGAACACCAGGTCACTCGCATCACCCCCACCCGCGGCAGCGCCCACAGCCCCGCGCCAGGACGATCAGAGCTTCGCGGAACTCATGCAGGCCATGCGCGTGAACCTCAGCCAGGCCAAGAGGCTGGCGAGCACGCCCGCGGACTGGCTCAACGTCGTGGACGTCGCGAATAGATTGATGAAGCTTCAGCCGAATGATCCTTACATCGTCCAGCAGCTCGCTCTGGCGACTTACAAATCGAAGCACCCGGACGCCATCCAGGCACTGCAGAAGGCCAGGGACATTCTCGACGTGCTTGGCCCATACACCTCGAGCGACGCGGAAACTGTCGGCTTGTGCGGCGCGATTCACAAACGTCTGTGGGAGCTGCGCAAGGATCCAACCGATCTGGGTCTTGCCGTCAGGGCCTACGCGCGTGGCTACTTCATCAAGGACGACTACTACAACGGAATCAATTTCGCCTTTCTACTCAACGTGCGTGCCTCGATTTCGCAGGGCGATGACGCGGTCGCGGATCGCGTGATCGCGCGCCGCACGCGTGCCGAAGTGCTTGCGTTGTGCGACACCGCTCTCGCGAGTGACACCATCGGGGCGGATGACAAGTTTTGGGTGAACGCCACCAAGGTCGAGGCGCTATTGGGAATCGGCCGGAAATCCGAGGCGGATGCGCTACTCGAGAAGCTGGTCAACGGCCACCCGGCGCCGGCACCCTGGATGATCGAATCGATGAACTCGCAGCTCGACAAACTCGCGTCGCTGGATCCCTGAGAGGCGGGCGTATTGCTCAGCCCCGGGACCTCGAAGTAGCTGGCGCATACATCCGGCGAAACGCGGCGCGTGACACCGCATATGAATCGCGGCCATCTCGATGATTGCTCACCAGGTAGTCGCCGCGCTTGTAGCGCGTATGCCCTTCTTTAGTAGCGACCTTTCCGGTCGTCTTTGCTTCTTTAGCCCAAACAGGTGTCTTCTTGAGATACACACCGGGACTCAGTCGCCGATACGTCCGTCTGAAGGACCTGTCATCGACGGTGTAGACGTCGCCATCGTTGTCCACTAGCCAGTCACCACGTTTGGCGCGCTGGAGGCCTCCCCATTTCCGATACTTGAAGCCCTCGGTATCGACGGCGAGCTGCACCGCAAGTACAAATTGGCTCGGGCGCTTGCGGTATCGGCGAGGTTTGTCGTCAGAGGTCTTGGTCATGCAAACTCTCGCTGATTCAGAACAAGGATGTGATGCCCGCGCCGGGCGTATCAGCTCGTGGATTATCGTATTTCCGGAAACCGCGAGCGCGTAGGCCTCGTCCGGATTCGATCCGGGATTTTGACTACGATCGCGCGCAACCCGCCCTTCCATCTTGCTCGAATTCGATTCACGGATCACTCGCGCAACGAAATCCGATGTCGTCATCGCGCGTATACGGAACCGCAAACCACCGTGCCGTGGCGCTCAGCCGCGAAGCGGGGTCATACCGGCCGTTACCGCGGATCACGCGCTTCTCGCCGGAATCCGGGCCGCGCGGGTTGTAGACATCATCGGACGTGAAACTCTCCGCGTACCAATCGGCAACCCATTCCGAAGCATTGCCGACGAGATCCTCCACACCGTAAGGGCTCTTGCCTGCCGGATGTGTGCCCACCGGCGCGAGCGCGCCTTCGTACGGTCCCGGTGCGCCGTTTTCGTAGTTAGCCAGTTCCTGGCTGGGCGGAGCCGTGCCCCATGGGAACGGTCTCTCGTCGGTGCCACGCGCGGCTTTTTCCCATTCCGCCTCGGTAGGCAGGCGCTTCCCGGCCCAGCGGCAGTACGCGTTGGCCTCGTTCCAGCTCACGCCGATGACGGGCATTTCATCGCCGTCCTTGCCCGGAACCTGGTCCCAGTAGTCAGGTACCTTTTCAGAACCGATGCTCTCGAGGTACTTCCGGAAGCGCGCGGTCGTCGTCTCGAACTGGTCCATGTAGAACGCCTCGACGAACAGCTGCCGCTTTGGCGTGATCTCGTCGTCACCCATCGTGAACTTTCCGGCCGGTACGAGTACGGCCGGTGCGCCGTCGTTGCCGATGCGTGTCGTCGATTCGCCTCGTCCCCAGAAGAAGAACCAGGTCGCCGCGGCGACTGCCACGCCCGTCATGGGAACAAGCACGCGCAGCTTCTTCCGGCGACGGTCTCGCTCGATCCGGTCGACCGCACTGGCGACTTCGGCCGGCACGTTCCCCGGGGTCTCGAGGAAGGTGACCGAGCGTAGATAGGGCGGCAGCTCCTCCGCTTTCACTCGCTGGAGCAGTACTGGAAGCACGCGGCCGCCGGGCTTCGGCCACGCGCGTTCCGCAATCGAGATCTCGGTGAGCGTATAACTTCCCGCGTCGAGCGTGTGCGGGCTCAGCAGAAAGATCACCAGGTCGGACTTCTCTATGCCTTTCCGGATGCGCGCGTGGAATTCCTCTCCGGGAGGCAGGTCCGTGCGGTCGAAGAACACGTCGTGCCCGTCACCTTCGAGCGCCAGGCGGATCGCATCCGCGGTGGCGCGATCCTCCGACGCGTAGCTCAGAAAAATCCTCATGCTGTTCTACTGCCCTGCAGCCTCTTGTATCAACTTGCCCATGGCGCACCTGGCGAGGTGGTGGATACAGCGGGAAACTACAACCGCGGCAGCCCAACGACAACCACCTTCTCGGGCTGCAGATAGCTAGTGGGCCGACGTGAGTGCAGGTTTGCGGCGCGACGCACAATGACCCCGGCCACCTCGCACTTTCCATTGGTGAATTGGCCGCGCAGCCACTAACATCACGCGCGTGAGGTGAGTTCATGCAGATCAAGAAAATCTTCCTTGCTTCTTCCGAAGAGCTGAAGGAAGACCGCCGCGCCTTCGAATTGATGCTGGCCCGGCTCAACAGGGACTGGCGCCAGCGCGACGTCAATTTCGACCTGGTCGTGTGGGAGAACTTCATCGACGCGATGTCGAAAGAGGGCCTGCAGAAGGAGTACAACAAGGCCATCGAGGAATGCGACATCTTCGTGATGATGTTCTTCACGAAGGTAGGTCGATACACGCTCGAAGAATTCGAAACCGCCTTCGCCGACCTGAAAACCGGCAAGGGCCCACTCATCTACACGTTCTTCCGCAATGATGTGTTGATGACCGGCGAGCTCGACGAGCAGGTCAAGAGCCTGCTCGATTTCAAGGCGCGGCTGCGCGCGTTGAATCATTACCCCACGATGTACCGCAATTCCGAGGACCTGCAGTGGCAATTCTCGCGACAGCTCGAGAAGCTGTACGCCGGTGACGGCGCGGCCACCTTCGAGATTTCCGACAGCACTCCGCAATGGCGTATCGGCGAAGTCGCGCTCTCGTTGGCGAACCGCCAGCTCCACGGTGACGTCGGGGCGGCAGGTATCGACGTGAATCGTATGACCAATGCGATCCAGCGTTCGAGCCTTTCGGTGCGATACGCCATCATGAGCATGGCGCAGACGCTGCGGCGCGAGACCTGGTATGGCGACAAGTACCGGATGGAACGCACGATCCCGGTGTTCATGGCATTGATCCAGGCCGTGCCCAATTGGCATGACCCATACGGTCAACTGGGCTACGCGCTCAAGGACAAGCTGGAACCAGACTGGAAGGGCGCACTGTCCAACCTCGAAAAGGCGATCCAGCTGCGTGGCTCGGACGTCGCGAGTGGGTACTACTACTCGTACTGCAAGGCGCTATGCCTGATCAAGCTCGATGAGAATTTCGCGAGGCGCGAACCCGCGGATGCCAGGGCTCGCGCCACGATCGTGGCGGCGCTCAAGGTAGCCGCCAGAGACCTCGCGGATGATTGGGAACCAAGTCTGGGCAATGCGGACGCGGCGGACATCAAGGCCTGGCTTGCGCTCAACGGCTCACCGCGGATTCGTTAGGAAGTCCGCAGCGCGGCCGCTACCCAATGCGCGCTCCTATTCGCCCGGCCGCTTTCGAAAGTACATGACGCCGCGTTCGTAATCGATCGCCATCTCGCGCGATCGGACCAGCACATCCATGCCGATGAGCAGCGTCGGCTCATCCTGAAGTCCCCAGAAGTCGAAGATGTGGAAGTTGCCGACGAAGGCGTTCACGCCGTCGACCCTGGTCTGGCCGAGGCGCAGGGTCGGCGCCCAGACACTCTGCTCGAGCACGACGGGACGCCCGAAGGTGAAGGCGCGATCGCCGTGGTACTCGATCGTTCGCGCGGCGATGCCGCGCAACGCGTCGCGAAATCGCTCGTTGGCGAGCGAGGTATCGGAGCCGGTGTCGATCAGCACGTTGACGCGCACGCCCATGATCTCGCCCGGCGCCAGCAGCAGCGAGCCGAAGCGGATGTCCGCGGACACGCTCTGCCACCCCTGCATCGACAGCTGCGCGGCATCCTCGTAGATAGCCACGCATTGTCTGGTGAAATCGATGTGCAGCAGCCGCCCCGCCATGCCGTCGACGCCGAGCAGTCCCTGCTCTCCGTCCAGCATGGGACCGTCGAGCACCGGCGTATCTCCGCGCGAAAGATGCAGGGCGCCGAACGAGAGCGAGTCGACATTGACCAACGTGGCGGATTCCGCGCCATCGATCGAATGAACGACGCCTTCGCCGGTCGGCTCGAGGCCGAGACGCGCGGCGAGCGAACGCGAGAGCACCGAGCGATTGGCGCCCGTGTCGATGATGAAGCGGAACGGCCCCTGGCCGTTGATGCTGACCATCGCCACGGCGCGCCCCGCCGTATCCTTGCGCGTGGCGCCTGTGGCGCTCGCGGCATCGGAGGCGAGCGGCTCGCATGCATGCGACGGCGAGATCATCGATGCCGCACCCGCGACTAACATGCTTGCGGACACGAGCCGGATGATGCGCGCCATGGGCGCACTATGCGCCGCCGCGCATACGCCCTCAAGCGAGGGACTTCGTATCCCGGGAACGGGACACGCTCAGGCGCGTGTCATGTCGTAACGCCGCAAACGCACGGCGCCCAGCGCGAGCAGGAGCAGTAGCAAGGCGGGATCGAGCGATCCACCACCCCCTCCGCCACTGCCTCCGCCCCCTCCCCCATCTCCGGAAGGCGGAGCCGGAGGCGCGGGTGGTGGCGGCGTGGTCGCGGGAAGCGCCACCACGCACGAGTAACTGTCCATCACCTCGTTGATCTCATCGAGACTGCATTGCGAGAAGGTGTCGATAGACGTCGTGGTGAGCGTCGGCGTCATGATGTATTCGCCCTGCGGCGTGGACGCGCATCGATCCTCGCCATCATGCGGGGCGCCGAACACGTGGCCGATCTCGTGCGCGGTGATCAAACTATCGAGCGCCGCGCTGATGTGAGCCATGGCGAGGCTTGCCCCGTAACGCGGACTGCAGAGCGCCAGCACGTACGCTATGCCCGCGCCGTCGCCGTCGAGCTTGCGCCCCGTGAAAAGGTGCGTGAGGCCGGTGGCGGAAAGCGACGATCTCTGTCGACGCAATTGCCCCAACTCCTCGAGCAAGTCGTTCGAGTCGGTCGTTTCGGACAGGCTCGACGTGTGTTCGCCACCGATATCCACCGATACGACTCGCAACTCCACCCCGAGCTGCGAACTGAAGATTCCGTCTACGTTGTTGAGCCGGACGAGAATCGCATCGCGCGCCTGCGATTCGCTCGGATAACGATCCCGGTAGTCCTGATCCCCGAGGACCGAGATGTCCACCCGTTCAGTGGCTACGCCTGCCACCTGCACGGCGCGTGTTCGTGCGCGCAGCTCACCGACCAGGGCGCCATACGCTTCGGCCGCGTCACGGGGCTTCTCCACCGCATCGTCGGCAAGCGAGATGCCGCGCTCCAGCACCGCGTCCGATAGTTTGAACATCACCGTGCCGGCCGCGCCGAAGTTGACCCCTTCCGGCGCCGCATCGACGACGTACATTTCATTGCCGTCCCAGATCAGGCCGCGTGGCAGGCCGTCCTGAACGCTGATGCGCACCCAGGAGCCCGGCGCTCCTTCGATGGTCCCCGCGTAGAGCTGCAAGGAACTGCCGGCGGCAACCTGTGCGAGACGTGGATTGGGTGCGAGTTGGAGTCGAAAGCCGCGATCGAACGCGGTGAAGTCGAGGGTCGCGATGCCGCTCTTCGAGGCGCGAGTCAGTGTGGGCCGCAGGTCCTCGGCATGTTGCGGCACGAGCCCGTCGGCCGCGAAAGTCGTCGTCCATGCCGAGACCGCGAGCAGAAGTGCCGTGCAGCAGCCGAATGAAACCCTGAAATTCGTTCTTCGCATCGTTTGCACGATGCGACGCGTGGGTACGGCGCGGTAAGTAGGAATCGCCCGCAGTCACTGCGGGCAGATGCTGACGTCCGACGACTTATTGCGTTCGCAGTCCCCGAAAACAGACATGTGCCGCAGCGCGCACCGCGGCATCGGTCATCATCGATTCCACCGCGACACGACGAACCGAAGCCTGCCGGCGATACCCGGCGAACGTGGTGGCGAGGCATCGCCGGTCGCGAAGTCGAATGTCAGCACCGCCGATCCGTTGTCGAGCTGATCTATCTGGTCCGGCGGCACGGGCTTGGACGATTGACCGACGTCGTGACGTTGCCAGTTGTACGTCACCTTCCACTTAGCCTTGTCCGTCGCCGGTGGCGTCATCTCGACGACGATGGAATCGCGGAACAAGCTTTCACCCTCGTAGTGGCGATTCGGCCAGAACTTCTTGTTGACTTCATAGTCGGGAACGCGCGCGGCGAGCGTCAGGGAATACGCGAGCGTGGGGCGGGTGTTGTCGACCTTGTACCGCTTCGCGAGGAATGCGGACGATAGATAGATGCTCTCCGGCTTCTTGTCCGTGGCGCGCCGGAGAGTGGCGTGGTCCCTGACGGCCACCGAGTCTTCTTCAGCGGTGCGCCTGGTCAGGAACCATCGCTTGCCGCGCGGCGCGGCCAGCACTTCGAATTGATACAGCGCCGCCAGCTCGCCCTTCTCATCCGCCTCTTCCAGCTCCTGCGGCACGGACACATGCGTGACGTCCAGCCACATGTCGATGCGCAGATCGCCGAACAGGAAACGAACGAGGTTCTGGTACGCCTCCTCGCTGTTCACGATGCCATAACGCCCGGAGTGCGAGCGGTACGCGTAGGCCGTCGCGCAGGGTTCGGAAAATTTGCCCGCCGCATCCACGCCCCACACGGATGCGTTCGCCACGCGCACGAGCCCGTCGCTACCGTTGCCCGCGAACGTGCGCGATAGTCCGGCCGCGACGTCATAGTCGCCGCGGTTCGTGCCCACCATGCAGAAGATCTTGCGCGACGGAAAAGCTTCCTCCGGCATCCAGTCGACACGCTTGGTCTTCTTGTACAGGGACTCGAGGTTCAGGTACTTCGCCATGCGCTCGCGGTTGAAGTTGTCCACGTCGTTGAGGCTCAACCAGCCAGGCACGTTGACGCCCGCGATATCGATGCCGTTGTGAGGCGTCGCATAGGTGAAGTACTTGTCCACGCAGGCTCGAGCCGCCGCGGTGCCGAACTTCGCGTTCTGCAGGAACGCGCGGCAGACGAGGCCGCCCATCGAGTGGGCTACGAGGTAACAACGAAAGTCCTTGGCCTTCACCCCGTTGGCCGGATTCGCCACGACCAGGTCGCGAACGCGCAGGATCAGATCGTTGAGCCCCTGCGCGAATTCCTCGATGGGCCGCGTCTTTCCATCACCGAAGATGCTCGATGAAGAATCGTAGTAACGGTAGATGACCACCGACCTTCGGTCGATCTCGCCGTCCCAGTCGGGGTCGAGGATGTCCAAGCCCTCCTGGTAAACGTCGGAATAGCCGTAGTCGCTGCCGAGCCTCACGAGCGGCGACTCGAACATGAGCTTGCGAGGCACCCTGTTCTGGCTGGGCGTGGCGCGCACGATCGTGGAGCCGATGTTGAACCCACAGAAAGGATCCGCCGTCGTTTCGTCGATCTCCTTCTGCGACATCGCGTAACCGCGAACATAGATGATGGGCCAGTACTTGTTGTTCTCGTCCATGGGGGCCTCTGATCGGTGAAGGGGTTAGTAGAGCCTTGAGCTTCGAGGCTGTCAAACTACAATCGGTGTGCTGACGAACACCGTGAAATCCGCCCGTCGCGCGAGATTGCGGGCAATTGTCGGTTCTGTCGGGTTCCTGACGTGTTTCAACCGTGAATCGCGATTCATTCTTCCGGGAGTCATCGAATCAAATGACCACGATGGTGCGAAAACTGAGATTGCAGCGGGGCTGGACCCAGGAGCAGTTGGCGGAACTCAGCGGACTGAGCGTTCGCAGTATTCAACGCATCGAGCGCGGACAGGCGTGCAGCCTGGAGTCGCAGAACGCGTTGGCTGCCGTGTTCCAGGTCGAGCGTTCCGTGCTCGATCGCGTCGCGCCGGCCAACAACCCACCGCTGGGAGCCGAAGAGGTCGCGGCGATCAGGGACATAAAGGGGCGGAGGGATTTCCTCAGTCACGTATTTCTTTACCTCCTCGTCGTCATGGCTGCGGGCGTCGTCTTTGGGTTCGAGCGTCCGTCGCTGCTCTGTGGGGCGATCGGATGGGGGATCGGAGTCGTGGCGCACGGCCTTGCGGCCCTCGAAGTCCTCAGCCTTTTCGATGCTGGATGGGAAGCAAGAGAGTTCGAGAGACGCGTGGGTCGGAGTCTGGGCGTAGCCCCCGCGAGGCGGGGATTCAATCACTCCATTTATCTTGAAGTCCGGAGGATCGCGATGAAGTTGTCAGCGGGTATGAGTTCGACGGCGGCGCTGGCCGGTATCGGCTTGTTGGCATGGGTGTCCTATGACGCAGGAAGCATCACGAACACGCTCGGGCTGCAGCCGTTCGTGAACGAGGCGGCGGTGGCCCTGGTATCGCTCTCGTTGGGGTCGTTCCTCGTGGTCTTCGGAATGTACTCATGGCGCAAGGCGAGGAAGGCGGCATCCGCGCAGATGGTTTGATAGCCCCACGCGCCGCGCGCCCGGCTAGAATCGACCCCCACCCCCTTTCCTCCTTGGGAGTCAGTCATGTGTGAGCGCGATTCGAACGACGACATCCTTCGCGGCAGCGAGCTGCTTTCACGGCGCCATTTCGGCGCCCTGGGACTCGGCGCGTCGCTGGCCGCGATGCTGCCCAAGGTCGCGGGGGCCGCGGAAGTCTCGGAATCCGAGGTGGAAATCAAGACTCCCGACGGTGTCTGCGATGCGCACTTCGTGCATCCGGCCAAAGCCACTGCCGCGGTGCTGGTGTGGCCCGACATCTTCGGACTTCGCCCCGCGTTCCGTGCGATGGGCAAGCGGCTTGCGGAGTCCGGATATGCGGTCCTCACGGTCAATCCCTTCTATCGTTCCCTGAAGGGGCAGCCCGCCAGCCGCGACGATGCGTTCAAGTTCGCGCGCGCGCTCAGCCCCGCCACGCACGTGCTGGATGCCAAGAGCTTCGTCGACTGGCTGGACGAGCAGAAGGCGGTAGATAGGAAGCGCAAGATCGGCACCACCGGTTACTGCATGGGCGGTCCCATCGTGTTCCGCACCGCCGCATCGCTGCCGGAGCGAATCGGCGCCGGTTGCTCGTTCCATGGCGGTGGTTTGACCACGACGAACGAGGACAGTCCGCACCTGCTGATTCCGAAGATGAAGGCCAGCATGCTGGTCGCGATCGCGGACAACGACGATCAGAAGGACCCGACCTCGAAGGACATCCTGCGCAAGGCGTTCGACGACGCGAAGGTGACCGCGGAGATCGAGGTGTACAAGGGTGCGAACCACGGCTGGATGCCGCCGGATTCGCAGAACCACAACGCGGAAGCGGCCGAGAAGGGCTGGGAGCGCAAGCTGGCGCTGTTCAAGAAGGCGCTGGCGTAAGGCACCGCACGGGCCGACGATTGCGGGCCGACTCGCGACACGCAAGTATGCGCGCATGAAAGTGAATCACCTGCACCTCATGGTGCCGGACGTGCCCGCGGCCGTCGGCTTCTTCGAGAAATACTTCGATCTGCGCAAGGCCGGCGGCAACGCCGGCCTCACCGTGCTGCTCGACGACGATGGATTCGTGCTCACACTGATGAAGACCGGCTCTCGTTCGCGCAGGGGGTATCCCGAGAACTTTCACGTCGGCTTCTTCGTCCGGGATGAAGAGCGTGTGAACGCGATTCATCGCCGCATGCGCGATGATGGCCTCGATGTGGGCGAGCCGCGCCGCGAGCATGCGTACTCCTTTTATGTTCCCGCGCCGGGCGGATTCCTCGTCGAGGTCGGCGCGTAGTTTGGGTCAGGCCAGATGAAGATCCTCGTAACAGGAAGCTCTGGCCACCTGGGCGAAGCGCTCATGCGCACTCTGCCTGCGCTCGGTCATGAAGCGTTCGGCGTCGACGTGCTGCCCTCACCCTTCACGCATGCGACCGGATCGATCGCCGATCGCGCACTCGTGGACGAGTGCATGCGTGGGGTCGACGTCGTGCTCCATGCGGCCACGTTGCACAAGCCACACGTCGCCACGCACTCGCGCCAGGCATTCGTGGACACGAACGTCACCGGCACGCTGAACCTGCTCGAGGCCGCCGTTGCCAACAAGGTGCGCGCGTTCATCTTCACCAGCACCACGAGCACGTTCGGCGATGCGCTCACGCCGCCGCGCGGCGCGCCGGCCGCGTGGATCACGGAAGAAGTGGTGCCGCAGCCCAAGAACATCTACGGCGTGACCAAGACCGCGGCGGAGGATCTCTGCAAGCTGTTCCACCGCAACCACAAACTACCCTGCCTCGTGTTGCGCACGTCGCGCTTCTTTCCCGAGGAGGACGACGTCCCCGAGCGCGCCGCGGCGTTCGAGGATGCCAACCTCAAGATCAACGAGCTGTTGTATCGGCGTGTGGACGTGGAAGACGTGGTGAGTTCGCACCTGCTCGCGATGACGCGCGCGCCGGAGCTGGGATTCGACAAGTTCATCATTTCAGCGACGTCGCCGTTCACGCACGAGGATCTGGCGGAGCTCGGGCGTGATGCCCCCGCGGTGCTGACGCGTCGCGTGCCGGAATATGCCGCCGTCTATGCGGCGCGCGGCTGGAAGATGCTGCCGACCCTCGATCGCGTGTATGTGAATGTCCGCGCGAGGAAGAAGTTAGGCTGGAAGCCGGTGCACGACTTTCACGCGGCGCTGAGGCGCGCCGCGGCGAACGAGGACATCCGCAGCGAGCTCGCGCGGGAAATCGGATACAAGGGATACCATCGAAAGCTCGATCGGGTGGTGGGCTGAAGATCGTGATCTTGACCTTCTGAGACTTCGTACAGCCCGATTGACCGATCGCGAAGTACGCCGGTCTCGCGCAGGTCGCGACACTCGGTATCAGATCGAGTATTCCGCGTCCCCTTCGACGATCGACTGCACGAGCTCGGGTGGTTTCCCGGCTTTCCACAGGTTCGCTCGGTGCCGCACGCGATACCGCAACGGCCCTCCGTCCGCCGCCTCACAACGCTCGAACGGCACGGGTATGCAGACGAACTCGGTCTCCAACCAGTCCGCCGTCGCGGTGACCAGGCCGTACCCGTGCCCGCCGAAATCCACGAACTTCAGATGCGGCGCGACCGCCGGGTTGTGAAGCTTGCGCGCCTCCGCCGCGCTGGCTTGCGACAACGCCAGCGCCGCGCGCACTCCATGCAGCATCGTGTAGTTGAATGCGGGAATCTCATGACGCTCGCCGGCGTAGTACAGCGCCCGCAGCGGGTGGTCAGGCTTGATGATGCGATCCATCAGCTCGGCGAGCCCCTGCGCCGAGACGGACCCCGTGACGAACTCGACGCCCACCGGATCGAAGGCGCGCGGCGGAAGATCGGCGGAAGTCAGCCCGGCCCAGAACGAGTGCTTGTCTCCCGCCACGATCGCGAGCCCGATCACTCCCTTCCTGCGCAGCTCGTCGTAGATCAGCGCATGCTCGGCGTAGTAGCCGCCGTTCGCCAGCGCAAAACCCGTTCCCGGCCACTTCGGCCCCATCCCCTCGGGCAAGTTGCCGAGATCCGTCCGCCACGAAAGCGTGCCGAACGAGTGACCCCAGACCTTCCATGGCGCCTGGCTCGCGGTCAGCCGCTCGATGAGCCACGCTCGCTGCCTCGGTCCGAGATAGGTCTGCATGGGCTGATCGACGCCCGGATTCGGAATGTCCTTGCCATCGAACCGCAGCGTCGCGGGCGGCTTTCCACCGTTCGCCGCGCGGCCATCATCGATGATCCGCGCCGTGTCCTCGTCGATGAACATCGGGAACCCGGCTGGCGCCACCGGCGAGCCGGCCGCGTCGGCAATCTTGTACGAGCGGTTGTCGGTGAGGATCAGCTCCGCGTTGCGGCCATAACGGAACGCGCGGTAGATAGTCAGGCTTTCGACGGCCGCCGCGTTGTCGGCGCCCAGCCCAAAACCGTCTTCGTCGAACTCCGTGATCGGCGTGTTCTTGACCGCGGGCGCCTCGAAGCGGTCGCGGTTCGCGCCGGGCCTGGCGACCCGCGCCGGCTGGAATTCCCACCACGCCTGGTTGGCCGCGACCTTCGTGGCCTGCGCGGCGCGCACCTCGCCGCCGAAGACCTGGATGCTCTGGAATCCCTGCCACGAGAACTCGTGGTTGTCCCACACCGGCACGAACGGCCAGCGGGCGCGCGCGTCCTGCAGATCGGGATCCGTAAGATAGGCGCGGTACACGGTGCGGTAATCGGCGAGGGTCACGGGCAGGTGGTAGTCGCGGAACTTGTCGCCGTCGGGATACTTGAACAACGGGCGCAGGCGACGGCCGCGGTACTTGCCCTCCGGCATCTCGTCCGCGTAGTTGACCACCTCGTAGATGAAGTCCCCGAGGTGCAACACGAAGCCTATCTGTTCGGCGCGCGGGCGGCGCTCGTCCTCGTAGATCATGCGGCGATACGCGTTCGCGGCGCCGATCGTCATGTCCTGGCAACTCACGAACGTGAAGCGCACCGGGCGCGCGTCGCGCTCACCCGGCGCGGTGAGTGTGCGGCCGATGCGGCTGCCGTCCCCATCCGCGTCCGTGAAGCGATACCAATATTCGCTGGCGGGCTTGAGCCCGGCCGCCATGAAGCGGCAGGTCCAGTCCGTGTCGGCGGTGACCTCGGCCGTGCCGCGCACCACCACGTTGCGAAATGCCTGGTCCTTCGCGACTTCCACCGTTAGTAGATAGGCCGCGCGCGAGTCGCCCTTGGCCGGCTGACGGCGTGTCCACAAAATGACACTGTCCGGCGCAGGATCCCCCGAGGCAACTCCCTGCGGATACAGGTCACGGCGCTCGCGCCACGTCGGCGCCGCGGCGCGCCCCTTCCCGAACGCAAGCACGGCGCCAGCGGCGGCCGCGGACTCGGCGAACTGTCTGCGGGTCAGCATCGGGACATGATGCGGCGAACACCCGTCCGCGCCCATCGGTTCATCGCACGGCTGGGCGAATTCACGTTCGAGTCGGGGCGACGGCGCGATAGGCTTGAGCCCAGAAATTTCCTGCAGGAGCCTCCATGTCCGTCACGAGCCGTTCCCTCATGTCGATGTCCGTCGCCGCAGCCGTGCTGCTGGCGCTCGCGGGCTGCCAGCGCGCCGACGAGAAGAAAGCCGCCGCGCCAGCCGCCTGGACGCTCGACGAAAGCAAACTGCAGCAACCGATCCGTTTCGCCGCGGCGGATCTGGACGCGGAACAGAACGCGTGCAAGGACCTGGGAGCTTACGCGAACAGCAAGTGGCTGGCGGCCAACGAAATCCCCGCGGATGAGCCGGCCTGGGGTGCATTCGTCGTACTGCACAACCGTTCGCTGGGTGTGCGTCAGCAACTCGCCGAGCGCATCGCCGCCGAGCCCAATGCAACCGGCATCGACAAGATCATCGGTGATTTCTGGGCGACGGGCATGGACGAGCAGAAGCTCAACGAGGCGGGACTCGCCCCGCTCGAGAGTCGCCTGGCCGCCATCGACGCGCTCACCGACGGTCCTTCCATCGCGGAGCATCTGCGGACGATCGCCGCGGCCGGCGAGAACCCGCTGTTCGCATTCGGTGCGGAACCGGATTTCAAGAACTCCACGATGAACATCGCGTCGGCCTTCCAGGGTGGCCTGGGACTGCCCGACTCGACTTACTACTCGCTCGCGGACAAGAAGCCGATCCGCGATGCGTACGTGAAGCACATCGCGAAGCTGTTCGAGCTCGCGGGCACGCCGGCCGACGAGGCCGCGAAGCAGGCGGCCACCGTGCTGGCGTTCGAGACGCGCCTGGCCAAGGTGTCGAAGTCGAGCGAGCAGCTCTCGCGCGACGTGGAGCTCTACTACCACCCCATCAAGATGTCCGAAGCGGACAAGCTGTCGCCCAACTTCCCGTGGACGAAGTTCTTCGAGTCGCAGAAGGTCGCGACTCCGGAGTGGTTCTCGCTGGGGATCCCGGCCTTCCACCAGGAAGTGAGCAGGATGATCTCGGACATCCCGGTGGCGCACTGGAGGAATTACCTTCGCTTCAAACTACTGGACGACGCCTCCCCCTATCTGAGCGAGGCATTCGTCAACGAGAGCTTCGATTTCTACGGCAAGACGCTGCAGGGCCGGAAGGAACAGCGGCCACGCTGGAAGCGCGTCCTCAACATGATCGAGACGTCCGTCGGCGAAGCGATGGGACAGCGCTACGTGGAAGTCGCGTTCCCGGCCTCTTCGAAGGCGCAGATGGAGCAGCTCGTCGACAACCTGCGCGCCGCTTTGAAGACACGCATCGAGAATCTTTCATGGATGACGGACGCCACGAAGAAGAAGGCCATGGAGAAGTGGGCCGCGTTCAACACCAAGATCGGCTACCCCGACAAGTGGCGCGACTGGACGGGCCTGACTACCAGCCGTGACAGCCTGTACGGCAATTTCGCTGCGGCGAAGGCTTTCAACTACCGCTGGACCCTCGACAAGATCGGGCAGCCCGTCGACAAGAACGAATGGGGCATGACGCCGCAGACCATCAACGCCTACTACAATCCTCAGCACAACGAAATCGTGTTTCCCGCGGCGATCCTGCAGCCGCCTTTCTTCGATCCGCAGGCGGACGATGCGCTGAACTACGGCGCCATCGGCATGGTGATCGGTCACGAGCTGATTCATGGCTATGACGACCAGGGCTCGCGCTTCGGGCCGTCGGGGAATTTCGAGCAGTGGTGGACGAAGGAAGACGCCGCGAGCTTCGAGAAGCTGACCGGCAAACTGGTCGAACAGTACAACGGCTATACCGCCGCGCCCGGCCTCACCGAGAAGGTGAACGGCAATCTCACGCTTGGCGAGAACATCGCCGATCTCGGCGGACTCAGCGTGGCCTACGATGCGTTCCAGATGGCGGTGGCCGGCAAGCCCGATCCGATGATCGACGACCTCACGCGCGATCAGCGCTTCTTCCTCGGCTTCGCCGCGGCCTGGCGCGAGAAGTACACGCCGGAGCTGACCAAACTGATCGTCGCCTCGGATCCGCATGCGCCGGGGGGCGTGCGCGCCAATGGCACGCCCACCAACATGGACGCGTTCGCCAAGGCGTTCGGGTGCAAGGAAGGCGATCCGATGGTCAACAGCGGCGACAAGAAGGTCGTGATCTGGTGACCGACTCGCGGGCGCCTGGTCTGTCTACCAGGCGCTCGCGAGCGTGGAGATCGATCGCGGTCAGTTCGGCGGACGGCTCAGCCAGTCATTCGACCGCAGCCAGTCGATGATCGTCCCCTGCCAGCGATCGCGAGGCATGAGGAAGAAGCCATGCTGGCCCTTCTGGAACAGACGCGCTTCCACGGGAACGCCGGCGCGCCGCAACGCTTCGAAGAACACGACGCTGTTGTCCACGTCGACCAGCCGATCGTCCGCGGCGTGCAGGATCAACGTGGGTGGCGTGTCCTTGGTCACGTGAAGCTCGTTGGAGAACATCCGGATCTGCGCGTCCGATGGGTTCGGGCCCAACAGCGCCTTGCGCGAATCCATGTGCGTGATCTTCGCGTCCATGCTGATGACCGGATACACGAGGATGAGGAAGTCCGGTCGCAGGTTGACTCGCTCCGGGTTGTCGATGTGAGGCGTGTCGAAATGCGTCGCCAGTGTCGAGGCCAGATGGCCTCCCGCTGAAAAGCCGATCACGCCGATTCTTCTCGGATCGAGACTCCATTCCGCGGCGTGCTGGCGCGCGAAGCGCATCGCCTGCTGTGCGTCCTGCAGCGGGCCGATGGATTTGTCGACCATGGTCTCATCGCTCGGGATCCGGTACTTGACCACGAACGCGGCGATGCCGTGATCGATGAAGTACCTCGCCTGCTGTGTGCCTTCGAAGTCGAACGTGAGCCCGGCGTATCCACCACCCGGAATGACGACGACGCTGGCGCCGGTGGCCTTCGACCTGGCCGGGCGATAAACCTGGATGAAGGGCCGGGACACCTTTCTGATCCAGCTGCCATCCGTCGTCGATTCCTCGTCCGGACCCGGCTTCGAGTTCGGAATCTTCGCATCGCCGTAGAGAGGAAAGCTCTCCACCTTCGGTGGGAAGTTAGAGGGGTCCTGCGCGAGGACCGGCTGAGCGACGAAGGACATGGCGGCGAGAACCACCGCCATGCCAGGGACTGCGTGTCGAATCATTCTCATCGGTTCAGGTGAGAATGATCTTGCGAGCCTCGCCGTCCGGGTCGTCCACCATGCGGCACTCGTTGTCCCAGACCATCGTGCGATTCGTTTTCGGATCCGTCGGCGACCAGGTGAGTCCCGGGATGCTCGGATTGCCCGTCCCGGCGAACTTCGCCCAGGAGGACGCCATCTTCTTCGCGAGGGCCTGGGCTTCGGGCGTGTTGCCGGTGCCTTGTTCGCAGCGTTTCGTGTTGTCGAAGCAGAACGCGAGCTCCGCCGTGTGCCACGCGCCTGGCTCGCCATCGAGTATCGGTGTCTGCCAGGTGAAGTAGTACGTGTACGCCGGCGCCGCGTTGAGCGCGTGCTTGAAGCCCGCCATCTGCACGACCCTGTTGCGAATGGCGAGCCCGTTGAGCCCCGGATGTCCGCTGCAAATGTACGACAGCGTTCGAATCGACTTCTGTGGATAGGCCTTCTTGAGCGCCGCAATGATAGAGACCGCCTTCTCCGCTCCATAAGTCTTCGTGAGATTGCCGCGCCACTCGTCCTCGGTCGGCCGCCGCGACATGATGTTGCCTTCTTCGGTCACCGACCCGATCAGCATCGGCACGTGTTTCGAGATCTCGGGCGCGGCGTCGAAGAACGAACGCATGTTGACGATCTTTCCATCGACGCACGGCGACCAGCCGACGCGCGGTGTGCCCGGTGCGCCCGGCCCACCCATCGGGGGACCGGCTGGATTGATCTTGGCCGCCGCCGCGTTGCCCGCCGCGAAGAGCTTCGACCATTCCACCTTCTGCAGCGAGCCGATGTCGTTCGGCGCGAGGCCCAACTCCTTCATCGTCTGCCGCGCGAGCTCGCGCTGCTGTTCGCGGCTCGGAATGTTTCCGCCGCCACCCGACATCGCGGCCGCGCGGTGGAACAGGCCCGCCGCGGACGGCATGCCCATCAGCGTCGTCACTTTCGATCCACCGCCGGATTGGCCGTAGATCATCACGCGATCGGGATCGCCACCGAAGTTCGCGATGTTCTCCTGGACCCAGCGCAGTGCCGCGACGAGATCCGTCATGCCGACGTTCGCGGAATCCTCGTAAGCCGCGCCGCCGATCTCCGCCGCGTCCAGAAATCCGAGGATGTTCAGACGATGATTGACGGAGACCTGTACGACGTCGTGATGGCGCGCCATCTGCGCGCCTTCATGCGAGGGAAGTTCGTACGAGGAACCGAAGCTGAAGCCGCCGCCGTGGAAGTACACCATCACCGGGCGCTTGCCGGTCAAGCCCGGAGTCCAGACGTTGAGCTTGAGCATGTCCTCGCTCATCCAGCCATCGTCCCAGTCCTGGATGAACGTCTGTTCGATGCTCGTCCACGGATGCGTGTTCTGCGGACAGTTCGCGCCGTAGATCAGCGCGGGATATTCATCGGACCACGGAGTGGGCGCCTTCGCGGGCAGCCAGCGATTCTCACCCGCCGTCGTCTGACCGTACGGAATGCCCTTGAACGTGAAAACGCCGCCGTCGAGGTAGCCGCGCACTTTGCCGTACTGCGTCTTCGCGATCGCCGAACGCGGCGTCGTCAGATTTCCAGGACCTTGATGGGCCGCTGTCTTGGTGCTGTCCGATGCCGCGGCGAAATTCGTCGCCGCAAGGCCGGCCCCCGCCGTGGAAGAAAGAATCAGCGCCTCGCGCCGAGTGAGACCTGCGCGCTTCGTCGGATCAGCCATGTGTCCCCCTGCTTTGGATCGTTTCGAACATTCTAGAGGGCTGACCGCGACGAGCGGCATACCGGATTTGTCAGGGTGTCACTTCGTTTTTCGTATACACCGTTTCAACGGCACTCGATCCGCTCACCCGCCGGCTTGCAGAAATCTCCGTAGCCGTGCACGCGCCAGTAATCGGTCATGCCCAGATCTCCAACGAGTTTCGCGAAGCCCGGCAACCGACGTGTTTCGGCGAACAGCGGATGCCAGATCGGCGCCGGGTGCGGGCGCCGTGAAACGACTCCGGAAAGTATCTCCAGCGCAGCTCGAGGTTCAGAGAAATACGCCGCCCACATTGCGAGCACTACTTTCTCGGTATCGGCCGCGGTAGTCGCGATGGCGCGGATCTCGTCTATCGCACCCGCCGGCTCATCGAGAAACTTCGCCATATGCCGATTGATGGCCGCGGCGGGAACGTCGTCGGTGATCGCGTCCAGCCGTCGATCGATCTCGGCCCGGTCGCCACTCGCGAGTGCGATGCTCAAGCCAAGACCTAACAAGCCATCTCTCAACCCCTCGAGTTGCAAGCCGCGATCGACTTCGCCGAGCGCGGCGCGGTAGTCGGTGTTTGCCACGTATGCGAGTGCCAGGAATCCGGCGAATGCGGGCGCGAGTGGATCATGGGCGCGAGCGCTCTCGAGCGCCGGAATCGCCTCACGCACTCTGCCGACACACAACAGGAACACCCCGCGCGAGCCCACCGACTCCGCCGACACCCCATGTTCGGCAAAGGCCTTCTCGATGCGCTGGAAATAGGAGGCAGCGCCTGACCAGTCTCCCCTGCGTGTCGCCGCGATGCCGAGCAACTGCAATACATGTGGCGCATCCGGCGTCAGTTGCCGCGCGCGCTCGAGCGACTCCTCGGACGCCCGCTTCCATTCAGCGGCGCGCTCGGGGACGGCGAAAGCGGCATTGCTGTAGACGCCGCTGAGCCCGGACCACGCCATTGAAAACTCCGGGTCGATGACGGTGGCGCGTTGCAGGTGCGCAATCGCCAGTGGATAGGTCTCCGGCCGGGCGACGAGATTGAGAGCGCTGCCGCGCAGGTATTCGTCGTAAGCATCGACGTCGTCCGTCATTCCGGGCATGCGGGCGAGATCACCCACGCGCAGCTTCACCTGCATCGCGACGCTGACGGCTCGCGCGATCTCGTCCTGAACGGCAAAGATGTCCTCGAGTGGCCGTTCGAAAGTCTGGGCCCACAATTGCTGGCTGGTCGGCGCTTCGATCAGTTGCGCCGTGATGCGCACGCGGTCGCCGCCCTTGCGCACGCTGCCGAGGAGCAGGTGCTTCACGCCCAGTTTCTCGCCGACCGCGCGCGCCTCGACACCTTGACCGCGCAACTGGAACGACGAAGTCCGTGCGATCACGCGCAGGTCTCGCAGGCGCCCAAGTCGGTTGAGCACTTCCTCGGTGATGCCATCGGCGAAGTACGCCTGGTCTCCATCGGGGGACAGGTCGGCGAACGGCAGTACGGCGAGCGAGCGGTCGATGTCGGTCGCTGGCGGACGCAAGGTCGCCCAGACGATCGCGAGCAGGGCCACCAGAGCAGCCGCCGCGATCGCGGGTCCCTTCCAGGAGCGCTTCGACACCGGGGCCGGTGCCTCGTGCTCGACCGGCACGATGAGCCGATATCCCCGCTTCGGAACGGTTTCGATATAGCTTTGACCTTCCTCCGTGGTTCCGAGCGCCTCGCGCAACTGGCTGATGGCTAGATAGACGGAGCCATCACTCACGATCACGTTTTTCCAGACCGCGGCCATCAAATCGTTGACCGAGGTCACCTCGCCGCGGCGCGCCGCCAGATGCATGACCACATCCATGGCGCGCGGTTCGAGACGCACGGATTTCCCGTCCCGTAAGAGCAGGTTCGACGCCGGGTCGGCGATCCAGGCGCCGATTCTGGTTTTCGTCGCGGTCATCGGGATACGGAGTCGAGTCCTTCGACGGAACTAAGGTGATCCTGAGGCTTTCCTCAGGCGCGAACGGGCATGGCGATTGTAGCTTCCGGTCCTCCACTCCACCCGACCTGAGGACATGGCCATGAAACTACTCTGTGGATGCTTCCTGCTTGCTGCGGCTGCACTGTCCTCCGCGAGCCCGGCAGCCGACCCTCCAGCGTCTCCGCTGATCCCGGCGGATGTCACCGCGATGTTGCTCGAGCACCGCGGCCAGTGGCGTGCCGAAGGCTGGGACATCCAGGGTGACAAACGCACGCCGGTGACGGCGAGCTGGGAATGCAAGGCGGCCGTGAACGGGGTGGGCAATGTCTGCATGTGGTATCACGAGTGGACCGACCGGCCTCACGACTACGCGCTCGACATCATGGGGTTCGACCCGAAGCTCAAGGTGCTACGGATACAACGCGTCAGCGACACGGGCGCGCTGGGCGCGGGCGCCGAAGTCACCGTGCGCGGAAACTTCATGACCGTGGTGCGGGAGTCCACCAGCGAAGACGGCAAGCCTCGTGTCATGCGCAACGAGATAGTCGTCATAAAGCCCGGCGAATGGCGGCAACACATCACCTTCGACGAGGACGGCAGTCGTGTGCGGGAATGGCAGCTGACGCAACGGCGTGTTGCCGGGGACCCACTCGTCGTGAACCGCGAGGCTCCACCGAGTGCGGCAGTTCCTGCCGAGATCGTCGCGTGGCTCGAGGGACAACGTGGGACCTGGCGCAGCGAAGGCGAGATCATCAACGGTGAAGAGCGGACCAAGGCCTACGCCACCTGGGAATGCGTGGCCGCGGTAAAGGGCATCGGCAACGTGTGCACGTGGCACCACGAATGGACCAATCGTCCCGCGGATTCGGCGCTGGACATCTCCGGCTACGATCCCGGCAGGAAGATGTTGAGCACCGCGCGCCTGAGCGACAGCGGACTCCTCGAGGCCCCGATCGCGATCCAGGTGCAGGGCAATACCGTTCGCGGCTCGATGCAGATCACCGAGAACGGGAAGCCCGCCGTCCTGAACAACGAGATCGTGGTCAAGTCACGCGACGAACGCGCGCAAAGGATGTGGGTCGAGGTTGACGGGAATGTCGTGCGCGAATTCATCATCACGCACCGGCGCGTCAAGTGAGGTGACGGCGGTTGTCCCCACACCCGCACCCGCATAAAGTACCCCTCACAAAAACCCATTGCGGAACTCCGCATTGTGAGTTCCAAGATGAAACGCCGTGATTTCCTGAATTCATCGCTGCTGGCCGCGGCGGTTTCGGTCCCCGGAATCCGCGTCGCGTACGCCGTCGTCGGCACCGGCCCGATCGACGACGTCGCGGCCGTCACGGGAGACGGACTGCAGATCACGCTGCGCGGCAAGGACATTCGCGACCTCGCGGCAAAGATGCGCGGCACGCTGCTGCTCGCCGGCGAAGACGGCTACGACCAGGCGCGGCTCATCCTCAACCCTTCGTTCAACAAACACCCCGCCCTCATCGCGCAACCTCTCGACGCGACCGACGTGCAGGCGGCCGTCGGGTTCGCGCGGGCTAACAATCTGCTCGTCGCGGTGAAGTGTGGTGGCCACAGCAACTCGGGGCAATCCACCTGCGATCGCGGCATGCAGATCGATCTGTCGCGCTTGCGCGGGGTGCGCGTCGATCCCGCCGCGCGGCGTGTGTCGGTGGACGGCGGCACGCTGCTCGGACAGGTGGATCACGAATGCATGGCGCACGGACTCGTGGCGCCGCTCGGCACGGTGTCGCACACGGGCGTCGGCGGCCTGACATTGGGCGGCGGCTTCGGTCGCCTGGCCCGGAAGTTAGGCATGGCCATCGACAATCTCGAATCGGTGGACATCGTCACGCCGGATGGGCAACTCCGGCATGCGAGCGCCAGCGAGAATGCGGATCTGTTCTGGGGCGTGCGCGGCGGTGGCGGCAATTTCGGCGTGGTCACGAAGTTCGAATTCCGCCTGCATCCGATGAATCGCGAAGTGATCGCCGGATCGGTGACGTTTCCGATCGCGAGGGCCCGCGATGTGCTGAGCATGTGGAGCGAGTACGCGGTGACCGCGTCCGACGAGATGTACATGGACCCGGTGGTGATGCAGCCGCCGGGCGGCGAGCCTGGTTTCGTATCCGTGGAGGTCTGCTACTGCGGCCCTCATGGCGAGGCCGAACGCGTGCTCGCGCCGCTGCGCAAACTCGGCACGCCCATGCACGCCACGATCAAGGTCAACGACTACGTGGAAGTCCAGCGCTGGAACGACTCGGGAGATTCGCGCTCGATGGGCACGTACATGAAGAGCGGCTTCGTCCCGGCGATTCCCGAAAGATTCGTGTCGGCCATGGTGGACAATTTCCCCGGCGACCCGCGCCGGACGACGCTGATCTTCTTCCAGCACTGTGGCGGCGCGAGCGGGCGCATCGCTGAATCCGCAACGGCGTTCGCGCAGCGTGACTCGATCGGCAACGCGATGGCCGTGACCGGCTGGCGGATGGGTATCGACGATCCGGCGGAACACATCGCCGCGACGCGTAAATACTGGTCCGCGCTCGAACCGTTCACACGCGGCTTCTACGTGAACGACCTCCCCCGCGAGGCGACCGCGGGGGACATCAACGCAAACTACCGCGGCAACTACCAGCGGCTCGTCGAGCTCAAGAAGAAATACGACCCGACGAACCTGTTCCGGTTGAACGCGAACGTGAAGCCGAACAAGGCGTGAAC
>JAEZCR010000128.1 GCA_023433465.1 Pseudomonadota bacterium
GGACAAGATCGCGAAGAAGCTCAAGATCCTGTTGCAGATGAGCCTCGTGCTGTTGCACGGACTCAAGAAGCCGATCATCCGCGTTGGCCGCATGGCCGGGCAATACGCGAAACCCCGATCCGCCGACACGGAAACGCGTAATGGCGTCACGCTGCCCGCGTTCCGCGGCGACCTCGTGAATCGGTCGGAGTTCACGGCCGAGGCGCGCGAACCGGATCCGACGCTGCTGCTGCGCGGCTACGAACGCGCCGCACTCACGCTCAATTTCGTGCGCGCGTTGTGCGACGGCGGGTTCGCCGATCTTCATCACCCGCAGTTCTGGGATCTCGGCTTCATGGATCACTCGCCGGCCAAGGCGGAGTACCAGAAGATCGTCGACTCGATCGCGGATTCCCTGGACTTTTTTGAAAGGGTCAGCGGCGGCCGCGCGCCGCACGAAGTGACGGCGGTGGATTTCTTCGCCGCGCACGAAGGCCTGGTGCTCCAGTACGAACAGGCGCAGCCGCGTTACATCGAGCGCCAGAAGCGCTGGTACAGCCTGGGCACGCACATGCCGTGGATCGGCATGCGCACCGCGCAACTCGACGGCGCGCACGTCGAGTTCTATCGCGGCATCGCGAATCCGATGGGCGTGAAGATCGGACCGGCCATGACGGAAGAATGGCTGCAAGGTCTCGTCACCACGCTGAACCCGAACAACACGCCGGGACGTCTCACACTCATCCACCGCTTCGGCGCGAAGGATGTCGAGAAGGGACTGCCGCGCATGATCAAGGCCGTGCGCGAAACCGGGCAGCAAGTGCTGTGGGTCAGCGATCCGATGCACGGCAACACGGAGACCAGCTCCGGCGGACTGAAGACGCGCCGCTTCGAGAACATCCTGCGCGAGCTCGAACTGTCGTTCCAGATCCACGAGGCGAACGGCTCGTTCCTGGGCGGCGTGCACATCGAGCTCACGGGCGAGAACGTCACGGAGTGCACCGGCGGTGCGCGCGGTCTCACCGATGCGGACCTTGCGCGTGCGTACAAGTCGACGGTGGATCCGCGGCTCAACTACGAGCAGGCGCTCGAGCTCGCGATGCTCATCGGCCGGCACGGGCCTTAGTCAGGCGCTGCGCGCCACGAAGGAAACGTCGCCCCTGACGGGGCGCCGTCCATGAAGTCCGCTGCAACGGGGGGAGCGGACTTTTCGATCATCAAGTCCGCACACGACACACATGAAATACGAAAAGATCCAGATCCCCGCCGACGGCCAACGCATCACGATCAACCCCGACACGACGCTCAACGTGCCGGACAACCCACTCATCGCCTTCGTCGAAGGCGACGGCATCGGCATCGACATCACGCCGGTGATGCTCAAGGTCGTGAACGCCGCGGTCGAGAAGGCCTACGGCGGCAAACGCAAGATCGCCTGGGTCGAGGTGTTCGCCGGCGACAAGGCGCAGAAACTCTACGGCACCGGATTTCCCGACGAGACGCTGACCGCGCTGCGCGACTTCGTCGTCTCGATCAAGGGACCGCTCGGCACGCCGGTGGGCGGCGGCATGCGCTCGCTCAACGTGGCGATGCGCCAGAACCTCGACCTCTACGCCTGCGTGCGACCGATCCGCTACTTCCCGGGCGTATCGACGCCGATGGCCGATGCGTCGCTCACCGACATGGTCGTATTCCGCGAGAACACCGAGGACATCTACGCGGGCATCGAATGGCCCACGGGTTCGAACGAGGTCCACAAGCTCATCCATTTCCTGCAGAGCGAGCTCAAGGCGACGGGCATCCGTTTCCCCGCGAGCTCGGGCATCGGCATCAAGCCGGTGTCGAAGGAGGGCAGCCAGCGCCTGGTGCGCAAGGCGATCCAGTACGCGATCGAGAACGACCGCGTTTCGGTGACGCTCGTGCACAAGGGCAACATCATGAAGTACACCGAAGGCGCCTTCATGCAGTGGGGCTATCTGCTCGCGAAGGAAGAATTCGGGGCGCAGCCCATCGGCAGCGGGCCGTGGCTGAGCTTCAAGAACCCGATCAACGGCCATGACATCGTCGTCAAGGACGTGATCGCCGACAACTTCCTGCAGCAGGTGCTGCTGCGGCCGGAAGACTACGACGTGATCGCGACACTGAACCTCAACGGCGACTACATCTCCGACGCGCTCGCGGCGCAGGTGGGCGGCATCGGCATCGCGCCGGGCGGCAACATCGGCGACGGCATCGCGGTTTTCGAAGCCACGCACGGCACGGCCCCGGGTTTCGCGGGCAAGGACCGCGTGAATCCCGGTAGTTTGATCCTGTCGGCCGAGATGATGCTGCGTTACCTCGGCTGGAAGGAAGCCGCGGAGCTGATCCTCCAGGGCGTCGCGGATACGATCGCCGCCAAGGAGATGACCTACGATCTCGCGCGTTTGCGCGAAGCCATCCGCGCCACCAAGCGCGACCTCGCGGCACGCAAGAACGTCGAGGAGGATCTGCAGCGCTTGATTCCGGGTGCGACACTGGTCGGCACCACGGGCTTCGGGGACGCCATCATCCGACGCATGCGGGCGGCCTGACGCTTCGGGCGCAAACATGTCGGCGACCTTCTGTCCGGACTGCACGCTCTGTCCGCGGCTCGCGAGTTTTCTCGCGAAAACCGCGCACCAGAATCCCGACTATCACTGCAAGCCTGTCCCGCCGTTCGGTGAGTCGAGCCCCAGGCTGCTGATCGTCGGGCTGGCGCCGGGCATGCACGGTGCGAATCGCACCGGCCGACCGTTCACGGGCGATTACGCGGGCATCCTGCTGTATCAATCCCTGTTCGAGCTGGGGCTGTCGACCGCGCCGACGTCCGTCGACCGGTTCGACGGTCTGCAACTCACCGGCGTGCGCATCACGAATGCGGTGAAGTGTCTGCCACCCGAGAACAAGCCGCTGCCGGTCGAGATCAAGACCTGCAATCGTTATCTCGCGGCGGAGCTAGATCAGCTCGAGTCGGTAAAAGCCATCCTGGCGCTCGGCACGGTCGCTCACGAAGCGGTTCTGGTGGCTTCGGGGTTGAAGCGAGCGGCCGCGAAGTTCGGTCACGGCAGCGAGCATGAATTGCCCGGGGGCCGGCGCATGATCGATTCGTACCACTGCAGCCGCTACAACACGCAGACGCGCCGGCTGACCGCGGACATGTTCAAGGACGTACTCGTGCGGGCGGCGACGCTCGCGGGGCTGTCACTGCCGCGGTGAGTCCTGCTTGAGGAACGGCGTCAGCAGTTCCATCGGCAGCGGGAACAGGATCGTGGAGTTCTTTTCCGCCGAGATGTCGATCAGCGTCTGCATGTAGCGCAGCTGCAGCGCCTGCGGCTCGCGCGCGAGCTGCGCCGCGGCCTGCGTCAGTTTCTCGGCGGCCTGCAATTCACCCTCGGCGTGTATCACCTTCGAGCGGCGCTCGCGTTCGGCCTCGGCCTGGCGCGCGATCGCACGCACCATGCTCTCGTTGAGATCGACGTGTTTGATCTCGACGTTCGAGACCTTGATGCCCCAGGCGTCCGTGGCCTTGTCGAGAATCGACTGCAGGTCGCGGTTCAGGAGCTCGCGCTCCGCGAGCAGCGAGTCGAGCTCGTGTTGACCGAGCACGGAGCGCAGCGTGGTCTGCGCGAGCTGGCTCGTCGCCTCGTAGAACTGCACCACCTGCAGGATCGCGCGCGCGGGATCGACGACGCGGAAGTAGATGACGGCGTTGACCTTGACCGTCACGTTGTCGCGCGTGATCACGTCCTGCGGTGGCACGTCCATCACGACGGTGCGCAGGTCGACACGCGACAACTGCTGCACGAAGGGCCACACCCAGATGAGGCCCGGGCCCTTGGTGCCCGTGTAACGGCCGAGCGTGAGGACCACGCCGCGCTGGTATTCATTGAGCACGCGCAGGCCCGCGAAGACGAGCACCACGAACACGAAGATCAGCATTGCGACGAAACTGAAGCCGAACATGGGTCACCTCGGTGGATGGGAGGCTGGAGAGTCTTCCGGCTCGACGTGCAGGATCAGTCCATCGCGCGCGCGCACGCGGGCACGCTGGCCGGATTGCAGGGGCGAGGAGCTGTGCACGCGCCAGCGTTCGCCCTGGAACTCGGCCCAGCCGTCGTGCTCGATCGGCTCGAGCGCGAAGACGGTGGCGCCGAGCAGCGCTTCTCCGCCGGTGGCGATGCGCGCGCGGCGCGCGCGCCAGAACAACCAGACCATGACGCCGAGCAACGCAATCGTGCTGACGGACATGCCGGCGATGACGCCGCGGTTCACCTCGTAACCCGGCACGCCGGTATCGAACATCAGCACGGAACCGATCACGAACGCCACGATGCCGCCGAGGCCGAGCAGGCCGAAACTCGGCGCGAAGGCTTCGGCCACGAGCATGGCGACACCGAGCACGATCAACCCGAGCCCCGCGTAGTTCACGGGCAGCATCTGCAACGCGTAGGCGGCGAGCAGCAGGCTGATCGCGCCGACGACGCCCGGCAAGATTGCGCTGGGATTGAATCCTTCGAAGAGCAGTCCGTAGATACCGATCAGCAGCAATACGTATGCGACTGTCGGATTGCCGAGAACGGCGAGCAGCTCGAGTCTCCAGCCGGGGTCGAGACGCTGCACCTGCGCGCCGGCGGTATTGAGCGTGACGGGTCCGCGCGAAGTCTCGACGGTGCGGCCGTCCGCCTTGTCGAGCAGATCGTCGAGATCCACGGCGATCAAGTCGATGACCTGACGATCGAGCGCGTCGCGCGAGCTCAGCGACGCGCCGGTGCGCACGGCCGTTTCCGCCCACTCCGCGTTGCGCCCGTAACGCTCGGCGAGGCTGCGGATGTAGGCCGTCGCATCGTTGATCGCCTTCGTTTCCGCGGCGGCGGATTTAGGCTCACCATTGTCGGTTTCGCCGGGCGGTTTCCACCCACCGCCGAGCGGAACGGGAGTCGCGGCGCCGAGATTCGTGCCCGGCGCCATGGCGGCGACCGGGCACGCGTAGAGAATGAACGTGCCGGCACTCGCGGCGCGCGCGCCCGCGGGTCCCACCCAGCAGATCACGGGAATGGGCGAGGCGAACAGGTCCTTGATGATGTCGCGCATGGCCGAGTCGAGCCCGCCGGGTGTGTCGAGCCGCAGCACGATGGCGCTCGCGCCCATCTTCTCGGCGCGGGCTCGCGCATCGGCGACCTGCGATTCACTGGCCGCTCCGATGGGGCCCTCGATTTCGACGAGCGCCACCAGACCCGCCGGCGCCCCGCACGCGACGTGCGGCGCGAGCAGTGCCAATCCCGCGATGAGGATCCAGCGGACCATACGGTCGAGTATATGAACCCATGCCGCGCTCGCCGATCAGCGGTTGCCTGCGAAACGACGTCGCACGATTACGTCGCGCGCACTGCAGGCGGATGCTGACATGCGGGTTTATCATTCCGGCGTGAGCGAACACGCCGATAAATTCGACCCGCGCGAATACATCCCGAACCTGCCGCGGCGGCCGGGCGTGTACCGCATGTATGGCGCGCCCGCGGCGGATGCGCCCGAGGGCAGGGGCGAACTGCTGTACGTCGGCAAGGCCCGCAGCCTGCGCGACCGCGTGGGCAACTACTTCCTCGCGAGCAACGTCGACCCGAAGGTGCAGGCGCTGGTCGGGCAGATCGCGCGCATCGAGGTCACGCTCACGAGCTCCGAGACCGAGGCGCTGCTGCTCGAATACAACCTCATCAAGGAGCACCGGCCGCGCTACAACATCGTGC
>JAEZCR010000132.1 GCA_023433465.1 Pseudomonadota bacterium
TTCCACAGGTGCGACTTGTCGAGCTTGACGCGGAAGCGCGTGCCCGGCGAAGTCGGTTTCATCTTGATGACTGGCATGTCTATCTACCTTAGGCCTTGATCTTGGCTTCGTAGTCGATCGTCTGGCCGGGGGCGAGACGAACGTAGGCTTTCTTGATGTCCTGGGTGCGACCCTGCATGCGGCCGAAGCGGCGCGTCTTGCCGGTCTCGTTCACCACGTTCACCTTGGCGACCTTCACGCCGAACATGAGCTCGACCGCGGCCTTGATCTCGGGCTTCGACGAGTTGCGCAGCACGCGGAACGAATAGGTGTTCGTGTCCTGCATCGCGAGAGAAGTCTTCTCCGTGATGTGCGGGGCGGTGAGCAGGTTGATCAGCTTTTCCTGGCTGGCGACCTTCTTCGGCGCGTCCTTGATGTCGACGACCTTGGCCTTGGCGGCCTTCGGGGCCTTCGCGGCCTTCGGCGCCTTGGCGGCTTTTGCCTTCACGGCCTTTTCAGCACTCATTGCAGGCGCTCCTCGATCAGTTTCACGGCCGCCGAAGTCACGAGCACCTTGTCGTAGCTCGCGAGCGAAAGCGGGTTCAGCGCCGACACCGGCAGCACTTCGACGTGCGCGATGTTGCGCGCGGCGAGGAACAGCTTCTCGTCGATGGCCTCGACGACGATCAGCACGTGATCGAGCTTGAGCTGCTTCAGCTTCTCGACGACCTGCTTCGTCTTCGGCGCATCGACCGTGAAGTCCTGCGTGACGACGAGGCGATCCTGGCGCACGAGCTCGGAGAGCATCGACTGCAGCGCGCCGCGGTACATCTTCTTGTTCACCTTCTGCGCGAAATCGCGCGGCTTCGCGGCGAACGCACGGCCGCCGCCGACCCAGATGGGCGAACGGATCGAGCCGGCGCGCGAGGTGCCGCCGCCTTTCTGCGACCGCGGCTTGCGGCCGCCACCGCGCACTTCCGCCTTGGTGAGCTGGGCCTTCGTGCCCGAGCGACCGGCGTTGCGATAGGCCGTGACGACCTGGTGCACGAGCGCTTCGTTGAATTCCTTGCCGAAGATCGCGTCGGAGACCGCGAGCTCAGCTCCGCCATTGGCAACTTTGAGTTTCATGTGTGCCGCCAATTACTTCTTGTTGGACGTGCCGGTGTTGATCTTGGCCGGCGCGATCTTCTTGCGATTCTTCTGGCGCGCCGCCTTCACGGACGGACGCACGATGACCTGACCGCCTTCCGCGCCCGGAACGGCGCCGCGGATCAGCAGCAGGTTACGGTCGGCATCGATCTCGACGACCTTGAGGTTCTCGGTGGTGCGGCGCGCGACGCCCATGTGGCCGGACATGCGCTTGCCCTGGAACACGCGGCCCGGAGTCTGACGCTGGCCGATCGAGCCGGGAGTTCTGTGCGACACGGAGACACCGTGCGAGGCATGGTGACCGCCGAAATTGTGGCGCTTCATCGTGCCCGCGAAGCCCTTGCCGATCGTCGTGCCCGTGACATCGACAACGGCGCCGACTTCGAAAATGCTCGCCTTGATTTCACTGCCCACGGCGAGATCCGTGCCTTCCTTGTCGGTGAGGCGGAACTCGACCAGCGACTTGCCGGGTTCGACGTTCGCCTTCGCGAAGTGGCCCGCGGCCGCCTTCGAGAGAAGCTGCGGACGCTTCTTGCCGAAGGACACCTGGATGGCGCGGTAGCCGTCCTTGTCGACGGATTTCACTTGTGTGACGCGGTTCGGCAGCACTTCGATGACGGTCACCGGGACCGTCTCGCCCGCATCCGTGAAGATGCGAGTCATGCCGGCCTTGCGGCCGATAAGAGCAACGCTCATGACTTTCCTCTCGTTCTTCGCGCACGTCGTCGTGCGCTAAACGCGCACAACTACAATTGGCGTGCGCGGGTAGCTAGTCGTTGGAGGGAGAACACGAGAGTGCGCGACCGTCCGCCCTTTGTTCATTCATGGCGGGGCCGCGAAGCTCGAGTGGTCTTGGGTTAATCGAGTCCCGAAGGACTCTCCCAACCTCGCCCGATTTCGCTGGAAATCAATCGCTTGGGTACTGTGCGCAGGCACGGGACCCCGGCGAAAGGGCGCGCAGTATAGGCAGCGCCCCTCCGTGCCGCAAGCCCGGGCTGATCCACCGCGGGTACCCCTGCCGCCAGCGCCTTGAAAGATATCGACTTTATGTCATATGGCCAGCCATGCCCGATCGCCTCATTTAAAGAGTGGGCCCGGATCAGGCAATCTCTGCAGGGCGGGAACCCGAGGCACCGGCCATGCCGACGAAGCGATCCCCTTTCATCGCGCTGTTGCTCCTTTGGGGCATGCAGGCGGCTGCCGATGACGGCAACCCCGGGGGGACCGACGACGCCGCGCGGTTTGGCCAACTCGACCATACCTATTCCGCTTCCCTGTCCGCCGACGGCAAGCGCGTCGCGTACGTGAGCCCCGATGACGAGGGCGGAAGCATTCTCGTCGTCGTCGATCTCGCCACGGGCGTCGCGCGACACGCCGCGCGCACCGATGGCAAACCCATGAACATGGTCGGCTGCGAGTGGACGGGCGGCGACCGCCTCGTCTGTTCCCTGTACGGCGTGCAGCGCGTGGACACCGTGTTGCTGCCGAAGATCCGCACGGTCGCCATGGACGCCGACGGCAAGAATCAGCTCTCGCTCGGCGAGAAGGACACGATGAAACAGCTGAGCCGCCGGCCGTTCGACGGTGAAGTCATCGACTGGCTGAACGGCGAGGACGGCCAGGTGCTGATGGCGCGGACCTACGTGCCGGAAAAGAGCGTCGGCCGGCTCATGGCTCGGTCCCACGAAGGCCTTGGGCTCGATCGCATCGACACGCGTACCGGCAAGGTGACGCAGATCGAGCGTCCGGGGCGCGAGGTCGTCAACTACATGTCCGACGGGCGCGGCAATGTCCGCATCATGACCACCGCGTCGGTGGCCGAATCAGGTTACCTGCGCGGCGTCGACTCTCACTATTACCGGCGGGTGGGAGAAAAGGACTGGCGCAAGCTCGGCTCGTATACCGCCGATCGCACCAACGGCGGCCGAGGCTCGGGGATCGTGCCGGTCGGCGTCGATGCCGGGACCGATTCGGTCTACGTGCTGCAGCCGCTCGATGGCCGCTACGCGTTGTATCGCATCGCGCTCGACGGCTCCCTGCGCAGCGAGCTGGTGTTCGCCTCTTCGGAGGTGGACGTCGACGATGTAGTTAGAGTGGGCCGCGCGGGGCGCGTCATCGGCGCGCGCTACGTGACCGAACGCCGGCAGGTGAAATACTTCGATCCGGAGTACGAGAACATCCACGCGATGATCGAGCGCGCCCTGCCCGACCTGCCGCTCATCGATTTCATGAGCGCGAGCGCCGACGAACAGATGGTCATCGTCCGCGCGAGCAGCGACGTCGATCCGGGACGGTGGTACGTGTTCGATCGCAGCCGCAAGGCGCTCAACGAAGTCACCGCCGCGCGCCCGGCGCTGAAGGGAAAGAAACTGTCACCGGTAAGGGCGATCAAGTTTCCGGCCTCCGATGGGATCGAGATCCCGGGTTATCTCACCCTGCCGCCGGGCGTATCCGAGGCGAAGAACCTGCCCGCGATCGTCATGCCGCACGGCGGACCCGAGGCGCGTTACGAGTGGGGCTTCGACTGGATCGCGCAATTCTTCGCGCAACGCGGCTTCGTCGTGCTGCAGCCCAACTTTCGCGGCTCCTCGGGCTACGGCGCCGAGTGGTTACTCAACAATGGATTCCAGAGCTGGAAGGTGTCGGTCGGGGACGTCTGCGACGGCGCGCGCTGGCTCATCGCCCGGGGCATGGCCGATCCCGACAAGCTCGCGATCTTCGGCTGGTCCTACGGCGGCTACGCGGCGCTGCAGGCCAACGTGCTCGACGCGGATCTCTTCAAGGCCGTGATCGCGGTCGCGCCGGTGACCGACCTGCGGCTGTACCGGAACCAGTCGGCGATCCATGCCAACTCGTTCCTCGTCGCGGACATGATCGGCAAGGGGCCACACCTCGAAGAAGGCTCGCCGGCGCAGCGCGCGAAGTCGTTCAAGGCGCCCGTGCTCATGTTCCACGGCACCAGCGACTTCAACGTGGAAATCGACCAGTCGCGCAGGATGTACAAGGAGCTGCGCCGCGCACGCATCCCGAGCGAGCTCGTCGTGTATCCGGATCTCAGGCACGACCTGCTCGACGGAACCGCGCGCGCGGACCTGTTGCGCAAGTCCGAGGCGTTCCTGCGCGCGCACCTGAACATGTAGCGCCGCGCCGACGGCCGGCGCAACTAACTACCTAGGTCCGGCGCCGTTTCCCGGAACGGGGCCTGACCCCGTTTCACCAGACGTATTCGAACTGCATCCAGAGCTTCTGCGTGTCGCGCGCCGAGGCGAGGACGCCTTCATCGAAGTCGGCGAACTTCAGCATGACGTTGATCTTCTTGTACTTCGCCGCGAGCGAGACGTTGATCTCGCTGCCGTAGTCCGCGTCGATGCGCTCGGCTTCGTAGTCGTGGTAGCTCACGACGACTCCGAGCGTATCGAGGCCGCCGACGGCCTTGTAGTTGGCGGTCAGGTTCACGTACGTGTCTTCGATGCCGTTCGGCGGAGTCGCGAGGAACTTGTCGGCCCAACCCTGGAACTTGTGGAGCGTCGCGAGCGGCGTCGCGAAGCCCTTCACGCCGTTGCCTTCCATGTTCTCGATTCCGACCGCGACGCCGTATTGGTTGACCGTCAGGCCGCCTTCGACGTTGAAGTAGTCGAGCTCGAAGTCGAGCGGATTGTCGGCGTAGTCGGTCTGCGTCGCGTACGAGCCCGCATACGTGATCTTCAGCTTGTCGGTCGCGGGGAAGTCGCCCGCGAAACGCGCGCCATACGTGTTGGTCGAGTCGCGCACCGCGGCCGGCACGCCCACGATGTTCTCGAAGTCGAGTAGATAGTTGAAGGCCGTGATCTTGCCGGCCTTCGTCTGGTAGCTGACGTTGAGCAGCCCGCTGTCGCCTTCGTAGTGCCCCTGCGGCGAATCCGGTCCGAAGACGCGATTCACGCGGTTGAAGTAGGTGGCGTCGAACACGAGGTTCTTGATGCT
>JAEZCR010000136.1 GCA_023433465.1 Pseudomonadota bacterium
CGACCATCTTGTAGTAGAGCGAGCTGGCCGCGCCCCAGCGGATCGGCGTCGCGACCAGCAGGATGTCGGCCCAGTGCACGGCGAGCTCGTACACCTGATCGAGCTGGTCGGTCTTGTCCATCGACGTGATCGAACACGGCCAGGTGCAGGCCTTCGCGGCTTTCGAGTAGTAACCCTCGCAGTGGCGGAAGCGCAGATCGTCGAGCCGGATCATCTTCGTCTCCGCGCCCAGCGCGGTGCGCGCGTGGTCGAGCGCGACGCCGAGCAAGTGCTCGGAGGTCGAGAAGCGCGGGTTCTTGCGATCCATCACGGTGGCCGAGATGCCGCCGACCCGCAATCCACCGGGCGCGCGTTCGGTCGAGCGCTCCAATGGATGGGGCTCGTGCGCGAGGTGGCCGCGTTTGCTGGTCGGCTTCGCGGTGACTAACAACCGCCCGCCTTCCTCCTTCACGCCGTAGCCGGGAACCTTGTCCGCCTCGTATCCCGGCTCGCCCTCGCCCGTGCAGCGATGGAACTTGTACTGGTGCCAGGGACAGACGACGTATTCGCCGTCGAGTCGGCCCTTGCCGAGTGGGCCACCTACGTGATTGCAGAGGTTCGATATGACGCCGAACTTCCCGTCCTTGTACGACACCGCGACGAGCCGGTCGCCTAACCTGGCCTGCGCCAGCGGTTTGCCGCGAAATTCATCGGCCGAGCCGACGTCGATCCATTCACCGGGTTCGTTCATGCAGTCCATGATAACTCCTGGCGCGTGCCCTACACTCTCGCCCACATGACCGATCTCGAACGAACCACCATGGCGCGCGTCACCTGGCGCCTGCTGCCCTTCCTGCTCCTGCTCTACATCATCTCGTGGCTCGACCGCGTCAACGTCGGCTTCGCGAAGCTGCAGATGAACGCCGACCTCGGGCTGAGCGACACGGCATATGGACTCGGCGCCGGCATCTTCTTCATCGGCTACGGGTTGTGCGAGATTCCGAGCAACCTGCTGCTCGTGCGGTACGGAGCGCGTATCTGGATCGCGCGCATCATGATCACCTGGGGGCTCATCTCGGCGGGAATGATGTTCGTGCAGGGACCATGGAGCTTCTACGTGTTGCGATTCCTGCTCGGGGTCGCGGAGGCCGGGTTCCTGCCGGGCATCATCTACTACCTGAGCCATTGGTTTCCGCGCATGTATCGCGCGAAGGCCGTCTCGTGGTTCATGATCGGCATTCCGCTGTCCATCGTGTTCGGCGGACCGCTGTCGGGATGGTTGTTAGGCTTCGACGGGCATCTCGGGCTGCATGGCTGGCAATGGATGTTTCTGCTCGAAGGACTGCCCGCGGTCGTGCTCGGATTCGTCGTGCTCGGCTTTCTCACCGAACGGCCGGCCGATGCGAAGTGGCTCGCGCCCGAGCAGCGCGAGTGGCTCGCGCAACGCATCGCGAACGAGCACAGCGAGGCGCACGTCCGCCATGGCGTCGGACTGCGCGAGGCGCTGCTCCATCCCACCGTGTGGCTGCTGGCCCTGATCATGTTCTGCTGCCAGACGGGTAGTTATGGCCTCACGTTGTGGGTGCCGACGATCGTGAAGGGCCTGTCCGGATTCACCGACCTGCAGGTGGGATTCTTCTCGGCGATTCCTTACATCGCCGCCGCGATCGGCATGGTGCTGATCGGCCGCAGCTCGGACCTGAGCGGAGAGCGGTTCCTGCACATCGCGATTCCCTCGGTCATCGGCGCGGCCGGATTCGTGGCCACCGGGCTCATCACCGCGCCCGCGGCGGCGATGATCGCGCTGTCCATCGCGGCCGTGGGTGACTACGGCACGCGCGGACCTTTCTGGGCGTTGCCGGGAAAATTCCTGGTCGGCAGCGCCGCGGCCGGCGCGATCGCGTTGATCAACTCGATGGGCGCGTTCGGCGGATTCGTCGGTCCGTACGCGGTGGGCTACCTGAAGGACGCGACCGGCAGCTTCACCAGTCCATTGTTCCTGCTCGCCGGAATCCTGCTGGCGGGCGCGATACTGACCCTGCTGCTCCGCAAGGCCCGCGTGCTCGCGGATTAAATGGGGACCATTAAACGTAGCTCAGGTACCAGGCGCGGCTGCGGGCTTTCACGGCGGCCATGTACTTCACCCAGGGGTACATCACCGCCACCACGGCTATCCACACCAGGTAGACGCCGGCGAGAGACAGGCCGTAACCGGCCGGATAGGCGCCCGGCACATCCATGATCGCCGATGCGGGGAAGCCCTGGATCACGCCCAACAGGACGGCTCCGGTGTGGATCACGAACCAGTGCACGACATAGAACGCGAACGGCACGCGCCCGAACATCACCAGCGAATCCTTGAGCCATCCACGCCACCGTTCCGCGTATGCGCAGAAGATGGCGGCGGGGCCTAGCGTCATCAGCGTGAACATCAGGCTCGGCGGATACTTCGTCGTATTCAGAAAATCGAACGTGGTCCGCAACGCGCCACCCGGCTGTGACTCCCAGCCGTTGGGGTCGCCGTACACATCGAGCGCGCGCAATGCGACAAATGCCGCGCACAGCGCCAGGCCACCGAGAACGAGAGCCCGATCGCGCTGCGCCGCCGGCTTCTCGAAGATCGCGGCCGCGGCGAAACCGATCAGCATGATCCCGATCCAGGGCACGACCGGGTACGCGTTGATCAGGAAGAACGGCCCGACTGCCTTCGCGAACTGCGAAAACAGGCCTATCCACACCGGCGGACCGGCATCGCCGAAATCCCGAGCCGTGGGCCAGACGCCGTCGAGTGCGTTGTGGCCGAGGACGATGATCGCGCCGAGCACGAGGCAGAACGTGCGCCCCAGGAACTGGCAGGCCGCGAGCACGATCATGCTCACGCCGATGGCCCAGATGACCTGCAGCATCACGAAGGTCTTGCCGCCGAACTGCGCACTGCCCGCCGGCGCGAAGCTGATGAAGGTCGCGATCACGAACCATTCGATCAGGATCAGCCAAACACCCCGCGTGAACAGGAACCACGCGAGCTCGCGCGGGGCCTTGCGGGCGACCATCAGCCCCGCGCTCGTGCCCGCCAGGAAGACGAAGACCGGCGCACAGAAGTGCGTGATCCAGCGGGTGAAGTACAGCGCCGGCGCGACGTCGGGATCCGCCATCGGGTCCACGACGGCGCCCGTCATGAAGAAGTCGCGCACGTGATCGAGCGCCATGATGACGATCACGAGACCGCGCAGCATGTCGATCGACGTGAGACGGTAGGCGCGCTGGTCGTTCATCGGATGCACCCTCACTCCCGGGGCACGGATATTGAAACTTCCGCGCATCTCGGGCAAATCTTCCGCATGAAAGCGACTGTTTACGGCATCCGGAACTGCGACACGATGAAGAAGGCGCGCGCCTGGCTCGACCAGCACGGCGTCGAGTACGTCTTCCATGACTACAAGGTCGAGGGGATCGACGCGACCAGGCTCAGGGGGTGGATAGACTCGGTGGGCTGGGAAACCCTGCTCAATCGCGCGGGCACCATCTTCCGCAAGCTGCCCGACGCGAAGAAGGAGGGTATCGACGAGCGCCGCGCAATCGCGCTGATGCTCGAACAGCCCTCGATGATCAAGCGGCCGGTCCTCGAACGCGGCCGCAAGCTGCTGGTGGGATTCAGCCCGGAGAAGTATTCGGCGCTGAAGTGAGCATCGGCCCGCGCGGGTATTTCCGGCCGTTCAGGAATCTCCCGACGAAGGTCGATCGCACGCCGTAGTGATACAGCGGCAGAACGATCAGCATCGTCAGGATCACGATGATCGGAAACTTCATGCTCCAGTGCAGCGGCCAGCGCAGCATCCACGCCTGCAACGCGTATACGATCGGCAGGTGCACGATGTAGATGAAGAACGAGGCATCGGCCAGGTAGCGCCAGCGCGGGCTCTCCGCGTGCAGGAATCTCACCGCCGCGCCGATCAGGCCGAATATCCAGAACCAGCCGGCGAGCACGTACGCCGCGGAATACACGGCGCGCTTCACGGCCGGCAGGTCGTGCGCGAGCAGCTGGGGATGCGCGCCGATGAGCCACAGCGCCAGCCCCGACAACACGACCGCGGCGGCGATGTTCAACAACCAGTCGCGTTTCAATGAATCGAGCAGCGACATTTGGCGGTGCAGGAACCAGCCAAACGCGAACGCGCTGCCATAGGCCAGTACGGACGGAAAGTTCGGCACGAGCCCCATGAGCGGCGTCGGAATCCCGGGCCACATGCTCCACCACGGCGTGTAGTACAGGACGATCGCGGTGGGCGCGGCGAGCGCCACCACGGCAAGCCGGTTCGACACGAGTGCGCGCAGCGCGCGGTCGCCCAGGCTCGCGAGCGCGCCGCGCCGGTCCACCGCGGCGACCAGGCCACGCGCGCTCATCCACAGCGCGTACAGGACCAGCAGTAGATAGAGAAACCACAGGTGTCCCCAGGGCGGGGGCTGTGGATTCGGAATCGGCAGCGCCATTCTGGGCGGACCGCTGATGCCGAGCTGCTGCTGTCCCCAGATGAACGGCAGGATGAGCAGCGGCATCACGACGATCATCGCGACCACGAGCGGCAACGCGATGCGGCGCAGCCGGTTCCTGACCAGCCCCCACCATCCCAGGCGAACGAGCAGCGCATGCGCGAAGAAGCCGGCGATCGCGAAGAACACGCTCATCCGGAAGATGTGCAGCACGAAGAACGTCCCCGACAAGGTGAGGCTCGTCGACGGGTCCGAAATCGGCCAGTTGAGTTCGCGAAACCCCGGCCAGAACGATTGCGTGGCATGCACCAGGATGCCGAGCAGCAATGCCGATGCGCGCACCGCGTCGAGGGAGTGGAATCGTCCGGACACGCCGTGTTGAGGTGAGTTCATAGGCCTAGCCTACAAGTGTGGTCTTATTACTTACAAGTGTCATAGATCGGGGCGTGCCCCGGACGAAGCCGCGCGGCCGCGAACCCCGTTGTCGCCGAAATGTTTCGTGACCCGATGAACTAAGCGGGCGCCGCCCCGGCCCGGCGCGGCGCCCCCGCC
>JAEZCR010000179.1 GCA_023433465.1 Pseudomonadota bacterium
CCCCCCCCCCCCCCCCCCGCGCCGGGATCACAGCTTGAGCGGCTTGAGCGCCTTGGCGTCGGCGCGGATCTTCGCGGCCTCGGATTTCGAAGGCGGAATCAATCCCTTGTCGGCCAGGTAGCCGTCCTCGCCGAGCGCCTTCTCGCTGGTGTATTCGGCGATGAATTCGTTGATGCCCGGAATCACGCCGACGTGCTGTTTCTTCACGTAGATGAACAGCGGACGCGACGCGGGAAACTTGCTGTCCGCGATGGTTTCGAAGGTGGGCGAAACGCCGTCCACTTTCGCGCCCTTGAGCTTGTCGAAGTTCTCCTCGAGGAAGCTGAAGCCGAAGATTCCGACCGCATCCTTGTTGGCCACCAGCTTCTGCACGATGAGATTGTCGTTTTCGCCGGCTTCGACGTAGGCGCCGTCTTCGCGCACCGTGTCGCAGGCGCGCTTGAAGCGCGCTTCGTCCTGGCCGCGCAGATCGTTGAGCCACGCGAAAGTCCGGCAGCCCACCTGCATGTACAGCTCGACGAACGAATCGCGCGTGCCGGAAGTAGGCGGCGGGCCGAGCGCCTCGATCTTGACCGCGGGCAGGCTCTTGTTCACGTCCTTCCAGGTCACGTACGGATTCGGAATCAGGTTGTTGGGATTCGCCGGATCCGGGACGTTCTTCGCCAGCGCCAGATAGACGTCGCGACGCGTGAGCTGCAGGTCGGCACCCGCCTTGCTCTGCGCGATGACCAGGCCGTCGTAACCCACCATGACCTCGACGACTTCCTTCACGCCGTTCTTCTGGCAGGTCGCGAGCTCGTTGGCGTTCATGCGACGCGAGGCGTTCGCGACATCGGGGTACTGTGGACCCACGCCGTTGCAGAACAGCTTGATGCCCCCGCCCGTGCCGGTGCTCTCCACTTTCGGAGTCTTGAATTTGCCGGCCCGGCCGAACTGTTCGGCGACCGTAGTCGTGAACGGATAGACCGTGGACGAGCCGACGATGGTGATGGAATCGCGCGCGGACTGGGCCTGGGCGCTGGCCGCCAGGACGCCGATGACGGCGGTGGCGAGTGAAGTCAGGAGAATCTTGCGAGTCACTTGTGTTGCCTCCGGTGGTGACGGGCGGCAACTTATTACTGAATGATTTCGGGAATATTTCAGTGCGGCTGGTTTAACCGAACCGCAATAAATCTCCTTGCTGAGGTGCGCCGCGTTCCGTATAACGCGCAGCGATGTCAGCAACCGTCGACCTCACCCTCGATCTCATCTCCCGCAATTCCGTCACCCCGGCCGACCAGGGTTGCCAGGACGTCATGACCCACCGTCTTGCCGACGTGGGTTTCAAGATCGAGAACCTGCGCTACGGCAACGTGGACAACTTCTGGGCGACCCGGGGCGGTGGCGGCCCGGTCCTGTGCTTCGCGGGACATACCGACGTGGTCCCCACGGGACCGCTCGAGGAGTGGAAGAGCGATCCATTCAAGCCGGCGGTGCGGGACGGCCAGCTCTACGGCCGCGGCGCGGCCGACATGAAGAGCGCGCTGGCCGCGATGGTCACGGCCACCGAGGAATTCGTCAGGGCCCATCCCGATCACAAGGGCACCATCGCCTACCTGATCACGAGCGACGAGGAAGGTCCTTCCGTCGACGGCACCAAGAAAGTGGTCGAAACGCTGCGTGAGCGCGGTCAGAAGATCGACTGGTGCATCGTCGGCGAGCCTTCGAGCGAAACGACGCTCGGCGACACGATCAAGATCGGCCGGCGCGGGTCGCTGTCTGGCCGTCTCACGGTGCACGGAGTGCAAGGCCACATCGCCTATCCGCAACTCGCGGAGAATCCGGTGCACACCTTCGCCCCGGCGCTGGCCGAGCTCACCGCGCGGACCTGGGATCAGGGTAACGAGCACTTCCAGCCGACGAGTTTCCAGATCTCCAATTTCAATGCCGGTACCGGCGCGCCGAACGTCATACCGGGCGAGCTCAAGGCGCGGTTCAACCTGCGTTACTCGCCGGTGCAAACCATTGACGGCCTCAAGGACATCGTCGAAGGCATCCTCAAGAAACACGGGGTCCGCTACACGCTCGAGTGGTACGTGTCGGGCGAGCCGTTCTACACGCCGCCCGGGGCGTTGTCAGAAGGCGTCACGCGTGCGGTGCGGGCGGAAACGGGCCTCGCGCCGAAATTCTCGACCGGCGGCGGCACCTCGGACGGCCGATTCATCGCCCCCCTGGGCGCGCAAGTAGTCGAGCTCGGCGTCATCAACGCGACGATCCACAAGGTCAATGAGAACGTCAGCGTCGCGGACATCGACCGCCTGCATCGCATCTATTTGAATGTCTTGAAGGAAATGCTCGCCTGAGCGCTCCGCGCGCGGCGCGCGTGACGCATTTGTGACAGCGCGTCTCCGACCCACTAAACTCCGCGTCGCAAATTAGGACCGCGGAAAAAATTTAATGAACTTCATCTCGCGCCTGATGCCCCGCGAAGGGCGCTTCTTCAGCCTGTTCGATGAACACGCCAAGCTCGTGGTCGAAGGCGCGGTCGCCCTCGCCGACGTCCTCAAGCACTACGACAACAAGGCCGATCGCGAAGCGGGGATCAAGATAATCGAGGACGCGGAACACGCGGCCGACCGCATCACGCACGATACGGTCCAGCTGCTGCACACGACGTTCGTGACGCCATTCGACCGCGACGACATCCACCGGCTGATCTCGCGCATGGATGACGTGCTCGACCTCATCCAGGACACGGGCGAGTCCCTCGTGTTGTACGACATCCAGAAGGTCACCCCGGAAGCCACGCAACTCTCCGAGCTGCTGCTGCGTTGCGCCGAGCGCGTGCAATCGGCGGTGGGACTCATGGCCTCGATGGCTGACGCGACGGCCATCCTCACCATCTGCCAGGAAATCGACCGGCTCGAATCCGATGCCGACAAGGTCATGCGCACCGCGATTTCCGAGCTGTTCCGCAACGAAGCGGACGTACGCCAGGTGATCAAGATGAAGGCCGTCTACGAAGCGCTCGAATCGGCCACCGACAAGTGCCAGGACGTCGCGAACGTGATCGAAAGCGTCGTGCTCGAAAACGCGTAAGCGGATCGAGCGACCCCGCGCATGGAGTTAGGTGCCGTCACGCTCACGCTGATCCTGCTGGTCGCGCTCGCGCTCGCGTTCGACTTCATGAACGGGTTTCATGACGCCGCGAACTCGATCGCAACCGTGGTGTCGACCGGCGTGCTCAAGCCCTGGCAGGCCGTGCTGTGGGCCGCCTTCTTCAACGTCGTTGCGATCTTCTTCTTTCACCTCGCCGTCGCGGCCACGGTCGGCAAGGGCATCATCGATCCTCGTTTCGTCGACAACCAGGTGATCTTCGGCGCGCTCGTGGGCGCGATCGCCTGGAATCTCATCACCTGGTACTACGGAATCCCGTCGAGCTCCTCGCACGCGCTGATCGGCGGCATGATCGGCGCGGCGCTCGCCAATGCCGGCACCGCGCCGCTGCTGTGGCCCGGCATCCTGAAGACCGCCGCGTTCATTTTCGTCTCGCCGCTGCTGGGCATGCTGCTCGGCTCGCTGCTGATGGTGCTGGTTTCGCGCATCTGCTTCCGCCAGTCGCCGAAGCGCGTCGACAAGTGGTTCCGGCGGCTGCAGCTGCTCTCTTCCGCGGCGTACAGCCTGGGCCACGGCGGTAACGATGCGCAGAAGACGATGGGCATCATCTGGCTGCTGCTGATCGCGGGCGGGATCACCACGAAGGATCACCTCCCCGCCTGGGTCGTCATCAGCTGCTTCCTCGCCATTGGCCTCGGTACGATGTTCGGCGGCTGGCGCATCGTGAAGACCATGGGTCAGCGCATCACCAAGCTCAAGCCGGTTGGCGGATTCGCGGCCGAGACTGGCGGCGCCATCACGCTCTACCTCGCGACGTTCGCGGGAATCCCGGTGTCGACCACTCACACCATTACCGGCGCCATCGTGGGCGTCGGCGCCGCGCAGCGGACCTCGGCCGTGCGCTGGGGCGTTGCGGGCAACATCGTGATCGCGTGGATCGTGACGATCCCGGCGTCCCCCCGCATCGCGGCGCTGGCCTGGTGGGCGGGCGGCCTGTTCTTCTAACGGGCGCGCGCGGGCGCCGGGTAAAGGATGTTGTTGACGATGCCGACGAGGCCGAACGCGACGGCCGCGATGAGCACCCACCCCGGCATCGAGACCCCGAGGAACGTCCAGTCGATGACGCCGCACTCGCCGCCTCCGGTCATCACGCGGCGGATGACGTCATGCAGCGGAAACATCTGCAGCAGGGAATCGAGGGGCGCGCCGCAGGAAGGCACCGTGCCCGGCGGCTGTGCCTGGATCCACACGTGGCGACCGGCGACCCAGCTCGTGGCGCCGGCGGCCAGGAAGATCAGCACCCCATGAACGACGGCGCCCGCCCGTCCGGCCCGATGCAGCGCCGCGACCAGGAACACGACGCCCAGCGCGACGATGCATACACGCTGGAACATGCAGAGCGGACAGGGCACGTAACCCAGGACCTTCTCGGCGTAAATGGCGTAGGCGAACATGCCCGCGCAGGCAAGCGCGCAGGCGAGATTGATGACTTGGCGTCGGTCGAGCATGGCGCGCGACTATATCGCGAACCACGCCGCGTCCGCCTGCCGCGTGTCGGCGAGGCGTTGCCGCCCGGCGGCAAGTGCCCGGCATTCATGTCATGCCGTCATGACATGCCCAGTAGTTTGAGGACTTCGGCGCCCTTCTCCTGGACCTGCTTCGCCTTCGCGACCGCGTTGACGGGATCGCCGGCCGAGTATTCCGAGCTCGCCTCGGCCCAGGTGGTCTTCATCATGTCGAGCCCCGACTTCGCCTGGTCGAAGGATCCCTGGCTCACGTTTTTCGGCAGTTTCCGCGAGGTGCTGAGCGTGTCGACGCGGCTCTGGATCGCCTGAACCATTTTCGGAACGTCTTCGGCGAGCGCGTTCCATTCGCCGCTCGCGGCCTCGGCTGCCGCTTCGGCTTCCGCCTTCCTCGCCGCGACCGACGTCTTGAGCGAGTCCACCGCGCTCATGAGTTGCGGCGCGCCGGCGAGCACGGCCTTGTAATCGCCATTGGCGAGATTCGCCTTCAATGCCGCGTGTGTCGCTTCGATGCCCTGCAGATCCCCCGGTGCGTACCGGTTCGCGTCATCGCGAACGCTCGCGATGGCGGCCTCGGCCTGCGCCAAAGCCTTCGTCGCGGGTTCCTTCTGGCGCGCACAGCCGACGATGAGCATCGCCATCGCCAACCAGATCGCGCTCATCGCTATCGCACGGGTCGGCATGGGAATGGACCTGATCATGGAAATCTCCTCGCGGAAATCAGGGAATCAGCAGCTTCTGACCCGGCTTGATCTTGTTAGGGTCGTTCAGCACGTTGCGGTTGGCATCGAAGATCCGGTCGTACAGCATCTTGTCGCCGTAGAACTCCTCGGCGATTTTCGAGAGCGTGTCGCCGCTCTTGACCACGTAATACTGCG
>JAEZCR010000159.1 GCA_023433465.1 Pseudomonadota bacterium
GTCGTCACGTGCGCGCGCGGGAGCTCCGATCACGCGGCGACGTTCGCCAAGTACATCATCGAAACGCACGCGCGCGTGCTCACCTCCTCCGCCGCGCCGTCGCTGACATCCGTCTACGACACGACGACCGGCTCGCGCGACGTGTTGTTCATCGCCATTTCGCAGTCCGGCCGCAGCCCCGATCTCGTTGCGAGCGCGCGCAACGCACGCGCCGCTGGCGCGCTCGTCGTCGCGTTGTGCAACACGCCGAATTCGCCGCTCGCGGCGGAGGCCGACCACGCGATCGATCTGCACGCGGGCCCCGAACGCAGCGTCGCCGCGACCAAGTCGTTCATCGCCTCGCTGACCGCGCTCGTGCACCTGGTGGCCGAATGGTGCCAGGACCAGGCCCTGCTCGGCGCGTTGCACGCCGCTCCCGCCGCGCTCGCGCGGGCGAACTCCATCGACTGGAGTCCAGCGCTCGCGCACCTGCGCGCGGCGACCAATCTGTTCGTGCTGGGCCGCGGGTATGGACTGGGCATCGCCCAGGAGGCCGCGCTCAAGCTCAAGGAAACCTGCGGACTCCACGCCGAGGCCTTCAGCTCGGCCGAGGTTCAGCATGGGCCGATGGCGCTCGTCGGGCAGGGCTTTCCGGTCCTCGCGTTCTCGCAATCCGACGAAACGCGCCCGGGCATCGAATCGGTCGCGCGGGATTTCGCCGCGCGCGGCGCGCACGTGATGCTCGCCGGCGGCGTGGCGGAAGGCGCGATCTCGCTGCCCGTGGTCACGGCCCATCCCGTCATCGAGCCGTTGCTCATGATCCAGAGCTTCTACAATCTGGCCGCGGAACTCGCGGTCGCGCGCGGAATGAACCCCGACGTGCCACCGCACCTGCGGAAGGTGACCGAGACGTATTGATGCACGCATTGACCAATGGCCTCGTACTGCGGGACACCGGCTTCGCCGAAGGACTGACCGTGCTCGTCGACGGGACGCGGATCGTCGCCGTGGTTTCGGACGACGACCCGCGAATCGCACAGGCGCAGGAACACGATCTCGGCGGCCACCTGCTGTTGCCCGGATTCATCGATACGCAGGTCAACGGCGGCGGCGGGCAGTTGTTCAACGACTCGCCGACGGTGGAGACCATTCGCGCGATCGGCGCCGCGCACCGCCCGTTCGGCACCACGGGATTCCTGCCCACCCTGATCAGCGACGACCTGGAGATCATCGAGCGCGCGCTCGCCGCGGTCTCGCAGGCGATCGAACAGCGCGTACCTGGCGTGCTGGGAATACACATCGAAGGTCCGTTCCTGAGTCCCGAGCGCAAGGGCGCGCACGACGTCGCCAAGCTGCGCCGGCTCGATTCCGAGGCCGTCAAACTACTGTCCACGCATATCGGCGGGCGCACGCTGGTCACGCTCGCGCCGGAGCTGACCACGCCGTCGTTCGTGCGCGAACTCACCGAGGCGGGTGTGATCGTCGCCGCCGGGCACACGAACGCGAGCTTCGCTCAGGTACGCGCGGCGCTCGACGTGGGCCTGCGCGGCTTCACGCACCTGTTCAACGCGATGTCCCCGCTCGGCGCGCGCGAACCCGGCGTCGTGGGCGCGGCGCTCGACGACGTGGCGAGTTTCTGCGGGATCATCGTCGACGGCATACACGTCGATCCGGTCGTGCTGAGAATCGCTCTGCGCAGCCGGCCGCACGATCGCTTCGTGCTCGTGACCGATGCCATGCCGAACATCGGCACCGATCTCACCGAGTTCCGTCTCGCGGGCAAACGCGTCGAGGTCCGGGACGACCGGCTGCTCGACGAGACTGGCACGCTCGCGGGCGCCAATCTCACGATGGCGCGCGCCGTCGCGAATGCGGTCGACATGCTCGACCTCGACTTGCGCCGCGCGGTGCGCATGGCGAGCACGCAGCCCGCCGCCTACCTCAAGCTCGAACGCGTGCTCGGCCGGATCGAAGCGGGATATCTCGCGAACTTCGTATTGGCGGACGAGAAGCTCGCCGTCATCGAGACGTGGATAGACGGCGAACGGATGTCACATCGCCCGCTCGTGCCGGCTCGCGAATTCGAGCGCGCCACGCCTTCCTGATTCAGCGCGCGCCGCGCGCCCGCACGCGCCAGCAGGCCGCCGTGAACCGCACGTCGCCTCCCCGGACGAAAGGATCGAAGCCCGCGCGAACGGCCGCCACGACCTTGTCCCGGGTCGCGGCGTCAACCTGCTGCATCGCGAGTCCCACCGGACCCAGCCGCGTCATGTAGCGCTCGAGCTCCCGGGCTGGAAACACGCAGGGCACGTCGATCGGATCGATTTCGACGCGGGCCCAGCCGGCCTGCTCGAGGATCAGTCGTACCCGCTGCCGGTCCGCGAACGCGAACTGGCCGGGTGCATCGGGCCGGCGCGGCGGAAGGTCAGGTAGATAGGGCACCGCGGCCCGCTCGGCGGCCGTCATGAAGGGATTCTCCGCGGGGCTACGAAAGACGGCGAGGTCCAGCCAGGCGTCGTCGGTGGCCGCCCTGTGCAGATTCGCGAACGCGCGCACCGTGTCCTCGAAGAACATGACGCCGAAACGCGAGATGAAGCGGTCGAAGCTCGCGGCCTCGAAGGCATACGTCTGCGCGTCCGCGCAGATGAAAGTTGCATGCGAGCCCGCGCGCGACGCCCGCTCGCGCGCGAGCGCGATCATGGGCTCCGAAAGATCGATGCCGACGGCGCGCCCGCGTGCGCCGAGCCGGCGCGCCGCGGCGAGCGTCGTGGCGCCCGTGCCGCAGCCGATGTCGAGCACTCGCGCGCCGGACTCCTCTTCGATCGGCTCGACGAGCATCCTCTCGAAGAGTTCGAACATTCCATCCAGCAACTCCTGGGCTTCGACCCAGGCCTGTCCCGCGGGTCCGTTCCACAACTTCGTCTGGTCGACGACCCCTTGATTGCCGCTCATCCTTCGCCTCGCGTGTGTCTTCCAACGCACGCCAGTGTGCCAACTCAATCCGACTTGAGGTCAAGAGGCGCCGGCCGCATCAGGCCGGCGTGGAGTCCTCCGGTTTCGAGCGCACCAGCGTCCACGCCGCGGCGAGGAACACGAGACCGTTGGCGACGACCACCGGCACGGCGCCGATCAGCGTTCCGTAGACGATCCACAACGTCGCGCCGACCATCTGCGCGGCGCGCAGCAGCGCGGGCCGCTTGAAGAAATAGGAACCGACGAAGATCGCGGTGGCGATCCAACCGAGCATTTCGTTCATGGCCGCGCCCTCAGACCGCCGCCGCGAGTTCGAGGCCGGGCAATTCGCGGATCAACACGCGGTCCGTGCGATCGCGCTGCCACTCGTCGAGCACGAGGCCGGTGGACTCCAGCAGCGTGCGGATCTCGCCAGGCCGCAGGCCCAGCAACTGGTCGAGCAACGGCACCAATACACTGCAGGCGTGGTCGCTCAGCACGGTGCTGCGCGCGATGCGCGCGAGCTGGCGGTTCTCGGACACTGCGATCGTGAAGCCGTCGCCGTTGTTGACGTGCAGCATCACGTGGATGTCCGAGCTGCCGTCGCCCATGTAGACGATGCGGTCGGACGAGACGCCCGCGCGCTGCGCCAGCTCGTCGAGCACGGCCACCTTGCCGTACCCCGCGCGTACGCGATTGATTGCGCGCACCTCGCCACTGTGCGAGTCGTAGTCGAACTCGGTAGCGAAGATGTTCTCGGGCGGCACGATGCCTTCGAGCGCGGAGACCACGACTTCGCGCGGCGCCGCGGACACGACGAAGAACGAGAACGAGGCGCCGTCGATGCCGCGCTCGAGGAAGTCGACGAAGGAGCGCAATCCGCCCTTGAGGCGCACGCGATTGCCGGCTTCGATGAGGTGTTCGCGGCGCACGCCGCGGAATTCGGGATCGTGACGGATCAGGTAGGCGAGCTCACCGCCCTGCTGGACCAGGTGGCTGCGCGCGAGGCCCGCGACCTTGTGTTCGAAGCCGTGCACCCCGAGCAGTTCGCTCAGCTCGAAGCCCGAATCGTTGAAGCTCAGCGTCTGGTCGAAATCGGACGCGAGCAGGAAATGTTTCGCGATTCTCGTATTCACAAACTACTCCATGTCGGCTGCCCCTCGTCGCCATGTGTTGCAGGGGACCTTAACAGCGGAAACGATGCGAAAAGGAGATTGCGATCACATGAGATTGCTGAAATTTTTTCGTCCACCGCTGAATCGCGGGCTTCCTGCGCCGACTTGGAGCGGCGCCGGGGACGGTCGCGATGCAATGGTGCACCGCACGCACCGCCGCCTGCGCTTGACCCGAAACGGTAACTTTTCACCTTGCGGAACGCACGCCTGGCTTCCGGGCTGGAATCGACCTTGCGCCGGCGCATACTCCCGGCGGGGCATCTAACAACCAGGAGGTCGACATGGCAACGAAGAAGAAGGCCAAACGTCCCAGGAAGAGCAAGGCGAAAAGGAAGAGCGTGACCACCTCGGCACGGATCGTCGCGCTGGAGAAGCAGGTCAAGGCATTGACCGATGTGATCACGGTGACCGGCGGCGCCGCTTGCCGCACCGTCGTCATCAAGGGCAACCTGCAGATCATCAACGGCATGGGCCGGACCGATCGCACCAATGGCTGCGGCAATCTCATCATCGGGTACAACGAACTGCCGCCGGCCTCTTCCGGGTGGCCGTCCACACGCACGGGTTCGCACAACCTGGTCATCGGGCGATATCACAGCCATGCGAGTTATGCGGGTCTGCTGTCGGGCGAAATGAACCTCGTCTCGGCGGCCGCGCCTTCCTCCGCGGTCGTCGGTGGGTCAGAAGGCTCGGCTAACGCAGACCGCGTCGTCGTGATGGGTGGTCAGGAAGGCAAGGGCAATGCGGCACGCTCCGTGGTCATCGGAGGCTTCGACAATGGCGCGAGTGCGGGGGCGAATCTGTCCGTGTGCATCGGTGGCACGAACAACCGGGCGGATGCGTCCCAATCGACGCTGCTCGGCGGCTCCGGCCTGACCACCACGACGCCCGGGGAAAGGATTCCCTGACGTCGAAAGACACGGCGCGGCGATCGCCGCGCCGTGTTGTTGATTCAGGAGCTTGGTGCCGGCTGCAGGGATCGAACCCGCGACATCCAGTTTACAAAACTGGCGCTCTACCAACTGAGCTAAGCCGGCGTTCCGGAAGGTGACTCGACGCGGGCGATTTTATGCGCTCGACGTGCGCCGGGCTATTCCGCGGCCGCATTTCCCGCAGCCGGAGCCCCGGATTCGGCGGGGCATGGCCGGAATTCGAGCTCCGCATCGCCCGCCTTGAACTTCTGGCCCTCGAGCGGCGGCGAGCCGGATTTGAGAGTCAGGTCCAGCCAGATGGTCGAAGCTTTCTTCTCGCGCGCCTCGATTTGCGGCAGGAGCTGCAACCGCGCGACGCGTTCGGATTGCGCGAACGCGCGCTGTTCGTCCGAGAACACGCCGAGCGAGATTCGGCGCGAACCGGCCTCGCCCACCACCTGCGCATCGGTGATGCCGCCGCGATTGAGGCGCTCGATCAGCCGGCGCTCCGCGGTGGGTGTGACGGGCGCTTCGAGATAGACCCAGTAGCCGTCGAGCAGGCGCTCTTCCTCCTCGCGCGGCACGGATGCATATCCCGCATCGATCAGAGTCTGCCGCGCGCGCGCGGCGAGGGCTGAATTGGCGAACGGCCCGACGGTGACACAACTTCCATCGAGGACGACCCCGGGCGCGGATTCGCTCGCGAGCTGCAACGGCGGCGCGGACACGGCCGCTGACACCGGCAGCGCCGGATCCTTCGGGGCAAGCCAGTGCGACCACGCGAAATACGCGAGGTTTACGAGGAGGAGTACGAGAAGGACGACACGCACGCGAGGCGCGAGTGTATCAAATGCCTTTCGCGGAGCCGCGGGCGAACACCGCGAGTCCCCGGAGCACGAGGTCGGGAACCACGCGTCTCTTGACGCGGATCCGCCTGCTGACGTCGGCCGCGCCGCCACCCGTGAGCAACAGCAGCGGACGCGACCCCAGCGATCGCGCGGCTTCCTCGACCGCGCGCTCGATCAGCGCTGCCGCGGCGAAGCGCGCACCCGCCGCGATGGCGCTGGCGGTATTGGAAGCGAACAGCCTGGCGCCATTGGCCGCATCGCCACGGGCGCGGCGCCGGATGCCGTGCGTGCCCGCCAGCAGGCTCTCGATCATGAATTCCGGCCCCGGCACGATCGCGCCGCCGAGGTGACGGCCGCTGGCGCCGACGGCATCCAGTGTCAGCGCGGTGCCGATGTTCGCGACCAGTACGGCCCGCCCACGCGCGAGGTCGTGTGCGCCGACGACACCCACCCAGCGATCCGCGCCGAGCCGCCACGGATCGCGATAACCGTTGCGCACACCGTGCGCCGAGCGGGTGCTGCGCACGAATTCGGACCGCACGCCGAATCGGGAAATCGCGGCCGCCGCGAGCGCGCGCTCGAAGCGCGGCCCGGCCACACCGACCGCGACGATGCGATCCACGTCAGCCGGGGCGCGTCCGATCACGGCGCTCATCGCGGCGGGATTGCCCTCGTGAACGATCGCGCCCATGCGCGAAATGCCCGTGCTACGCGCCATGGCCCACTTCGCGCGCGAATTGCCGATGTCGACTAACAAGGTGGTCATGTGTCGATCCGTACGCTCACTTCACCCGAGATGAATCGCCTGATTCCTTCGTGGGTCTCGACCAGCAACGCGCCGTGAGCGTCGATGCCGCGCGCGACGCCGCGAGTCACTTCGCCGGCGTTGTCGATGCGCACTTCCTGGCCGTTCAACGCATCGCGCTCGCGCCACTGCGCGACGTGAGGCGCGAGCCCGCGCTGCGGAAATTCCGCAAGCGCGGGCACGAGCCGCGCGATGAGCGCGGCGACGAGCACATTGCGATCCGGCACCCGCGCGAGATTCGCACGTATATCGTCGGCCACGTTGCCGGTGAGCGCGACGGAGGCGCGCGCTTCCTCGCCGAGCATCACGTTGAGGCCGATGCCGACGACGACGTGCACGGGCCCGCCCGCCTCCGCGCGCATCTCGATCAGGATTCCGCCCAGCTTGCCGCGGGCGGTCACGAGGTCGTTGGGCCACTTGAGCCGCACGTCCTCGATGCCGATCGAACGCAGCGCGTTCAGCGCTTCCAGTCCCACCACCAGGCTCAGGGCCGAGAGATCGGCGGGCATGTCGGGGTACTGCCACGCAAGCGACAGACACACGCCGCCGCCCGGCGGTGCGATCCATCCTCGTCCGCGACGCCCTCGTCCCCCGATCTGGTTCTCAGCCAGGACAATCGCCGCCATGCCGGCGCCCGGCGGCAGCGAGTCGAGCAGCTTCGTGTTGGTCGAATCGATAGTCCACTCGACCAGCAGCGCTTCGATGCGGGCGCGAACTTCGGGAGACAGCGCCGCTTCGATCCTGTCGGGGCACAGGGGACTGACACCGGCGGCGAGGCGATAACCCTTGTGTGGCTGCGCGTCGAGCGCGACGCCGAGCTCGCGCAACTGCTCGACCGCTTTCCAGACCGCGGCGCGCGTCACGGCGAGATCGGCCGCCAGCGCCTCGCCCGAACGGAATTCGCGGTCGTCGAGCCGCTGGAACACGCGCTGAGGCAGTGGAGTCTCGACGTTCACGAGCGGTCGCGGCCGAACAGCCAGAGCCGGCGGGCGCGGGGTTCCGCGCCGGCGCGCATCCGCGCGACGTTGCCGCGGTGCGTGTAGACCACGAGCGCCGCGCAGGCCAGCGCGAAACCCAGCGTCGGCGTCAGCCGCACGCCGTCGCGCATAAGTAGATAGATCGGGGTCGCGATCGAGGCGCAGATCGAGGCGAGACCCACGTAACCCGACACCATCACGACACCCAGCCAGCTCGCGAACAGCGGCACGAGCAGAGCGAGGTCGATCCCCGCGAACGCGCCGACCAGGGTCGCGACGCCCTTGCCGCCGCGAAAGCCGTGCCACACGGGAAAGACGTGGCCGATGATGGCGGCGAACGCGCAGGCGGGCGGCAGCCACAGATCGGGAGGGGGACGGACTTGAAGTCCGTCCCCGAGAGCCAGTCCGGGGATCACCGCGGCGGCGATCCATCCCTTCGCGATGTCGATCAGGAACACCCAGAACGCGAAGCCGGCGCCCTGGGTGCGCAGGGCATTGGTGCCACCCGCGTTGCCGCTGCCCTGCGTCCGGATGTCGACGCCGCCGCGCAACCTGCCCACCACGAGGCTTCCGACAATGGAGCCGAGAAGATAGGCGACGAGGACCTTGAGGACGAATTCCATCGGGAGGAAGGATCAGCGCAGGAAGACTTCCGCGAGCATACAACGGACGCTGCCGCCACCGTGGCGCTCGATGACGTCGATGGGCGCGACGAGCACCGAGTCCACGGCCGCGCTCAATCGCGCGAACTTCTCCGGCGCGAGCGTGCGGCGCGCGGTCCGCGACATCACGAGCACGCGGAAGTCGCCGAGATGTTCGTCCCAGCTGCCCACTTCGAGCATGTTGCCCGCGAACCCGTGAAGCTCGGCCGGGTCGATCGCGACGATCTCGCGCCCGGAGGCGCGCAGGCGGGCGGCGACGCGCTCGCGGTCCGCCTCGGCGATGTTCTCCAGCGCGACTATGGCCACGCTCGTGCCGATGCTCATGGCGACGTTGGTGTGGTAGATGGGCACGTCCGACTCGTCGCAGGCGTTGAACACCTCGAGCTCGTAGCCCATCGCCCGCGCCCATTCGCCGGCGACCATCGCGTCCGTCCGCGGGGACAGGCACGCGTACGCGACGCGTTCCAGGTGATCGAGGACGAGACTGCCCGTGCCTTCGAGGAAACGCCGTTCCTTTTCATGCGGCGTCAGGTCGACCACGCGGCGAACGACGTATCCCGTCTCGCGCTGCACCGCTTCGATGATCTCCATCCGCCGCTCGAGCCGGCGGCTTTCGCATTCCATCGGATAGAGCACCACGGTGCCATCCGCATGGAAGCTGACCCAGTTGTTGGGGAACACCGCGTCCGGCTTGCGTGGCTCGACGGAATCTTCCGCGACGCAGACCGGGATGCCCTCGGAGGTCAACGCGGACGCGAAGGCGTCGAACTCCACGAGTGCGCGCTGCGCCACCTGCGCCGCCTCGTTTCCGGCGGCCTCGTGTTGAAAGCGGTTCGTCCGCGCGGTTTCGGCGTTGTAGCCGAATGCCTTCGGACGAACCATCAACAGGGCGTTGCAAACCTGCCTTTGAATGGGCGACTGGTCGGGCGGCATGGCGCGACTTCTACATCCCATTGGGGGTAGGCACAATAGCCGCGAATGCCCGACGCAGTACCTACACTCGACGCACGCGACGCCGAAAGCGCCCGCTTCGCGCAGGACATCGCGGCCGCTTACGCCGAGTACGGATTCGTCATCATCCAGAACCACGGCATCGACGATCGGCTCGTCGACCGGACCCTGAAGGCGTTCCGCGCGTTTTTCGCGTTGCCCGAAGCCGAAAAGCGCCGGTACCAGGTCCCGGGCGGCGGCGGCGCGCGCGGTTACACGCCCTTCGGCATCGAGACCGCCAAGGGCGCGAAACACCACGATCTCAAGGAATTCTGGCACGTCGGCCGCGAGCTGCCGCCAGGCCACCCGTTCACCCAGGTGATGGCGCCGAACGTCTGGGTGGACAGCATCGCCGACATGCGGTCGGCGACGCTCGGACTCTACGACGCGTTCGATGCGCTGGGCGGGCGCCTGCTGTCCGCGATCGCGCGCTCCGTCGCCCTTCCATCGAACTACTTCGACGACAAGGTCGATTTCGGCAACAGCGTGCTGCGCATCATCCACTACCCGCCGATGCCGCCCGAGCCCACGCCGTCGGGGGGCGCCGGCGCCCCCCCGGGCCACACACGCAACACCTTTGTGGG
>JAEZCR010000032.1 GCA_023433465.1 Pseudomonadota bacterium
CGGCGAGCGGAATCATCACGAGCGTCATGATGATGAACAGCGGCTTGCCGGGCGAACGCGCCCAGATGCCGTAGCCGATCGTGATCGCCGCGATCAGCACCCACTCGACGGTGGTCGACCAGCCGAAGACGCGGCCGAGCTCGAGCACCATGAGCACCGCGACGATGAATGCGCTGATGAATCCGGCCTCGGCCAGCATCTCGCGATACGACACACCCGCGGCGACGCGCTCGCTCTGCGGGAACACACGCGGCAGCAGCATCACGATGTACGTGACCACCGGGATCAGCATGAGGGCCATCTTGTAGCGCCAGCCCATGTCATCGGGCAGCGCGAGCGCCAGGAGGCCGCCGATCACGAAGCCCGCCGGCCAACCGGCGTGCAGGCGGTTGAGCCAGGTGGTCTTGTCGTGGCGGAACTCGCGCGCGATCAGCGGATTGATGCCCGCTTCCACCGCGCCGTTGCCGAGCGACAGTACGAAGCTGCCCCAGTACAGGCCCCAGTAGCCATCGGCGCGCACCAGCAGGATGAAGCCGAGCACATGTGAGGCGGCGGCAAACCACAGCGTGGCCTTGAAGCCGATCTTGTCGATGATCAGCGAGAGCAGGATGATGCTGATCGCGAAGGGCCAAAGGCCCACGCCGAACAATTCACCCTTCTGCGTTTCGGAAAGTCCGAACTCCACGCCCCACGCATCGATCGAAAACGCGCGCAGGATGAAGCAGAAGGACGTCGCGACCAGCGCGGCGAAACATACCGCGAAAGTCTTCTTGGCCTCGGCTGACGCCGGCGTTACGCCGGTCATGGCGGCTTCTGTACTCATTGCCCAACCCCTCGTGAATAGTTAGTAGCTATTTCTCTAGATCTTCGTCCAGGCGCTGTTCGCCTGGCCTGACTTCAACACGGCCTCGATGAACGCCATCACGCGCGTGCCGGTGACGACATCGGGCGCGAACAGCGATGCCGCCTTCGGCGATCGGTTCTCCAGCCGCGCGGTCACCCGCTCGGCGAAATCGGTGTAGAGCTGGGAGAACGCTTCGATGAAGCCCTCGGGATGGCCGCCCGGCAGGCCCACGGAGCTCGTCGGCGTGCCCGGATCGCCGCGGCGCACGTAACGCGGCGGCTCGCCCGCCTCGACGATGAGCAGCTCTTCGGGCCGCTCCTGGAACCACAGGATCGAGCCCTTTTCTCCATACACCCGCAACCGGTGCGAGTTGAGGTGACCGATGGCGACCTGGCTCGCCCACAAACTACCGCGCGCGCCGTTCGCGAAGCGCAGCAGCACGTTGACGTTGTCGTCGATCGGCCGGCCCGGCACGAGAGTCGACACGTCGGCGGCGACCTCGGCGACTTTCTCACCGGTGACGAACTCGGCGAGCTGGAAGGAATGCGAACCGATGTCACCGAGCGCGCCCGCTCCGGCCTGCTTCGGATCCGTGCGCCAGCTCGCCTGCTTCTGCCCCGTCTTCTCGAGCGCGGTGGATAGCCAGCCCTGCGGGTACTCGGCCTGCACGACGCGCAGCTTGCCGATGAGGCCGTCCGCGATGAGCTGCTTCGCGTGGCGGATCATCGGATAGCCGGTGTAGTTGAAGGTGACGCCCAGCAGCCGCTTCTTCTCGGCCGCGAGCTTCACGAGTTTCTCGGCATCGACGAGATTTGTGGTGAGCGGCTTGTCGCAGATGACGTCGAGCCCGGCGTTCAGGCACGCCGCGGACTGCACGTAGTGCACGTGGTTCGGCGTGACGATCGACACGACTTCGATGCCGTCGGGGCGCCTGGCCTCCTCGGCGAGCATGGCCTCGACCGTCGGATAGGCGCGCGCGGGATCGACGCCAAGTGCGACGGCCGAACGCTTGCCCTTCTCCGCATCCGACGAGAACACTCCCGCGAGCAACTGGTAGCGCCCGTCCACGCGCGCCGCCATGCGATGCACGTTCCCGATGAACGCCCCCTCACCACCACCGATCATTCCCCAACGCAACGGACGCATCAGTTCAGCCCCAAGGTTTTCAAAGAAATGGAATCAGACCGCGAGCTTGGTCAGGTAGTCGCCGCTGATCTTGACGGACTCGAGGATCGGACGCGTGAACGGCGCCTCCTGCTCGTAGAAGAAAGCCTTCGTGCCGTTCGCCTTGGCGGTGCCGATGACCTTCTTCCAGTCGATGGTGCCTTCGCCAAGCGCGACGGACGTCGGCTCCTTGCCCCCGGCTTCGCGCTTGCCCACGTCCTTGACGTGCAGCGCGATGACGCGGTTCTTGTACTTGTCGAGCAACGCGATCGGATCCTGCTCGGCCACCACGACCCAACCCACGTCGAGCTCGATCTTCACGAGGTCCGGGTCGGTGTTCGCGAATAGATAGTCGAAGGCCGTCTGGTTGCCGAACTTCTTGAACTCGGCGCTGTGGTTGTGATAACCGAAAGTCATGCCGGCATCGCGCACCTGCTTGCCGAACTTGTTGAAGAGGTCGGCGTTCCACTTCCAGTCGTTGAGGTCCACCGACTTCATGCGCTCTTCCCAGGGAAGTTTTTCCTTCTCGGGCGACACGCCAGGCGACGACGCGACGATGTACTTGAGTCCGAGCGCCTTCGCATCGGCGATGATCTGGTCGCCTTTCTTCGCGATGTCCGTCGCACCCGAGTGCGTGCTGACCAGCGAGAAGCCGATGTCGCGCATGAACTTCGCGAGCTCCGCGGGAGCCTTGCCGTAGTAACCGGCGAATTCGATTTCACGGAATCCGGCCGCGTACACCTTGCGCAGCGTGCCTTCGAGGTCCTTCTCCGCCTCGTCCTTCACCGTCCAGAGCTGGATGCCCAGCGGGAACTTGCCGCTGCCGGCGAACGCGGCCCGCGACATGATCGCTCCGGCAGCGAAACCCATACCCGCGGACACGAGAAATGAACGGCGGCTCAGCATTGCAAAACCCCTCGATTGATCTGGACGGGCGAGTACAAGCCATAGCCCGGTGGGTCGTCAAGCAGCCCGGCTTGTCTCGGCTTCGGGTCTCATGACATGACTTTTTCCGTGGGTTCCGCTTGCGTTTTGGACATCACGGACTCCGCGAGGCAGCGGCGCAGATCGACGAGTCGCGGTGGTTTGCTCAGCACGGCGTGGACCCCCTCAGGTGTTTCACCCTCGGCGACCAGACGCTGGCCCCAGCCCGTCAGCATGAGGACGACGGTTTCGGGCGCGGCCGCCTTGATGGCCGCCGTGACCGCGCGGCCGTCGACGTGCGGCATCCCGAGATCGGTGAAGACCACGGGGAAAGGTCTGCCCTCCGCTTGTGCGTCGAGGAAAGCGTCGATGCCCGCCTTGCCGCCATTCGCCGTGACGACGTCGTGCCCTTCCTGCGTAAGCGCTTCGCGCAGGGAAGTCAGCAGCAGCGGGTCGTCGTCGACGACGAGGATTCGCATCCTGCTCGGGGGAGGCGCAGGAACGCTGGACTTCACTGCCGCGGCCGTCACCGATTCCGGGAAACGCATGCGGACCGTGGTCCCCTTGCCGGGCGCGCTCACGATGTCGATGTCCGCGCCGTGACGCTGCATGATGCCGTACACCATCGCGAGCCCTAGCCCCGAGCCACGTTCACCCTTGGTGGTGAAGAATGGTTCGAACGCGCGGCGGCGCGTCGCGTCGTCCATGCCGATGCCCGTGTCGGTGACCTCGACGAGCACGCGACGTCGCGAGCCATCCGCGTGCGCGGATCGCAAAGTCAGTCGTCCGCCCGCGGGCATCGCGTCGATCGCATTGAAGATGAGGTTCACGAGCGCTTCGCGCAGCTCGCCTTCGATGGCCATGACCGTGGGATCGCCGTCGGCCGCGTCGACGCGCGCGTCGATCACGACCCCGCGTTGCTGCGCAATGTTGCTCCAGCGCGCGCGCGTGAGTTCGAGTACTTCGCGCAGCACGCGGTTGGTCAAGACCGGCAGTAGTTCGAGCTGCGCCGGTCGCTTTCTGTAGAACTCGCCCATGCGCGCGACCGTGTTCGCGACGTCGTCGACCGCGCGCTGGATGATCTTGAGCTGTTCTCGCGCGCGTGGACTGAATCCGCTCTCGTGCGTGAGCAATGCGTCGACGTACACCGCGACCGGCGAGATCGCGTTGTTGATGTCGTGCGCGATGCCGCTCGCCATCTGGCCGAGCGCGCGCAAGCGTTCGTGTTCGAGCACGGCCTGCTGCGTGCGGCGCAGATCGTCGTAGGCCTGGCGCAGCGAGTCGTGCAATCGCGCCTGGTTGGCCGCGAGCGAGACGTGATCGCAGAGCTGACGCAGGAACTCGCGTTCGCCGGCGGCGAATCCATCCACTATCCGGCGCGCGACCACCAGCGCACCGAAGACGGAACCACGCTGCTCAGCGTGCAGCGGGACGCAGACCATCGAGCGCAGTCCCGCGCGCGCGAGCCGCTGCGGGAACGGAAACTTCACGTTGGCGATGTCGGGTTCGTACACGAGCGAGCCCGACACGCAGCGACTGAGGCCGTTGCGATCGATCGCGATGCGCGAGTTGGCGGTCATCGCCATCTCGAGCGCGAGCGCTTCGCTGCGCGCGCCGACGCGATTGACAGTGAGGATTCCATCGTGCGGCTCGAAGCTGCACAAGATCGTGAAATCCACCGGCAGGTGCTCTTCGAGACTGCGCACGACGACCTGGAAGATGCTGTCGAGGTCCTGCCGCTCGGCGATCGCGCGCGTGATCCGCTGCAGCAGGCTCAGGCGCTCCAATTGCAGCAGCGCGCTGCCCTCGGCCGTCTGGCGCACGCCGATTTCCTGACGAAGCTCGGCGTTCAGCGCTTCGAGTTCCCATGTGCGCGCCGCGACGCGCACCTCGAGCGCCTCGTTGATCGACATCAGCTCCTCTTCCGCGCGCATGCGGCGCGCCGTGTCGGCGCTGCCCATCTGGATCAGGTGCAGCAGCAGCATGAGTCCGCCTGCGAAGACGCCGAAGTGCGCGGTCATCGCGAACTTGCTGACCGCCATCTCGGAGTAGAGCATCAGCGAGTGCGAGAGCGCCGCCGCCAGCGCGTAGTACGCGAGCGCGTGCGCGAGGCGATCGGTTTCGCGGCGATTCCACAACCAGATGCCGACCGGGATCCACAGCAGCGGAATGGCCACGAGCGTGGGGCGGATGATGCCGAGGAAGCCCGGACCACCCGCGTAACGCGGCAGCCACTGGAACAACGAGAAGAGGCCCAGCGACGCCCCCACCGTGCCCAGAGCAAACATCAGTTTGGAGTTCTTTTCCGTCGGCTGCCACCACAGGACCAGGGCGGTGCCGATTGGCAGTAGATAGGCAGGCGGCGCCCAGGTTCCGGATCGCAAGCCCTGCACCACTTCGTTGAGATCCCGGAAGGCCGACGAAGGCTCGAGCGCGGCCAGCACGTGCAGCACTTCGAGAACGCCCGCGACCGCGAAGACGATGGCGAGGAATTGCACGCGCGTCTCGCCCGTGCGCCAGCCCAGGTCCCAGAACAGGATCGACAGCGCGACAGTGGTGAGCGCGATGCCCGTGTTCAGGATGGTGTGCAGGACGGGGAAACCCGGCACCGGCGCGGTGAAGATGGCCGCGCCCGCGAGGGCGGTCACCCCGAATGCGATCAGGAAATCGCGCCCAGGATGAAGCTGCGCTCTGACGTCCAATCGCCCTCCCCTGCGCGGCGGAACAGTTCTGCGCCGAGGATACTCCTCCAGGGCAGGTGCCGCGTCCTCCTGCGTATGCTCCAATGGCCAGCTTATGAACAATCGCCTCGACCGGCCCGTCGACCCCGCCCGCGATCATTGCCTGGGCGCCGACGACGCGCCCATCACGCTGGTCGAGTACGGCAGCTACGACTGCCCACACTGCCGCGCGGCGGATGGCAGGATCGCCGAGGTTCGCACCCAGCTCGGCGAACGCGTGCGATACGTGTTCCGGCATCGGCCACTCACGGGAAGCGACATCGCGCGTCGCGCCGCCGACCTCGTGGAGCAGGCCGCGACGCCGGAAGAGTTCTGGCGCGCGCACGTGTCGCTCATGACCCGTTCGAACACGCTGAGCGAAGAAGACTTGCGCGCGGTCGCCGCGGACCTGGCGTTGTCGGAGCTCGATCCCGACATCCGCGAGGCCGTGACGTCCGAAGCGAAGGCACGTGTCGATGCGGATATCGCAAGCTCGTATGCGAGCGGCGTGCGCGTGACGCCTACCTTCTTCATCAACGGACAGCGCTACGACGGTCCGTGGGACGAGGCATCGTTCACCGATGCGATGCTCGGGTCGTTAGGCCACCGCGTGCGCACCGCCGCGCTGGGCTTCGCGAGCTGGGCGCCGTCCACCGGAGTGATGCTGCTGTTCGCGACGGTGCTCGCCGTCGTGCTGATGAACTCGCCGCTCGGCCCGGCCTTTACGTCGCTGTGGGAGACCGAGCTGGGACTGCGCTTCGGCGGCGCCGAGTTCAGCATGTCACTGCTGCACTGGGTGAACGACGCGCTGCTGATCGTCTTCTTCCTGGTTGTGGGGCTCGAGATAAAACGCGAGTTCACCGTCGGGCACCTTGCGAGCCGGCGCAGCGCGGCGCTGCCCATCGCCGCGGCCATCGGCGGCATGACCATTCCCGCTCTTATATATGTGTCGCTGATCCCGCTGGCGGACGCGGGCGCCGCCTGGCATCACGGCTGGGGCGTACCGATGGCCACCGACACGGCTTTCGCGGTGGCGCTGATCGCGGTGATGGGCTCGCGCGTACCGGTCGAGCTGCGCATCTTCCTGACCGCGGCGGCTATTGTTGATGACATCGGGGCCATCATCGTCGTGGCTATCTTCTATTCCGGAGAGTTGAACTACCCGGCGCTCGGCGGCGCGCTGGTCGCGGTGGTCTTTCTGTCGTTGCTGAACCGGTGGGGCGTTTATCGCGTATCGCCGTACGTGATCGTCGGAATCGCATTGTGGATATGCGTGCATGCCGGCGGACTTCACGCGACGCTGGCAGGGGTGCTGCTGGCCGCGTTCATCCCGACGCGGCCGCCGCCTGACTACCGCGCGTTGCTCGCGCAGCAGGATGCGATTCTCAGCGCGGAAGCGAGCCATGCCGGGGAGCACTACCGGCACGGGCCCTCAGAGACCGCCTTGGAGGAGATCGATGCGATTCACGATCGGCTCGAGTCTCCGGCGGATCGGCTGCTGCGTAATGTCGCGCCGCGGTCGAGCTTCTTGGTGTTGCCGATATTCGCGCTTGCGAATGCCGGCGTGGTGATCGGCGCGCAAGCGCTCGGCGAGCATGGGGTGTTGATGGCCGCGATCATCTGCGGTCTCACGCTCGGCAAACCACTGGGGTTCTTTCTCGCGTCGTGGGTGGCGGTGAAATCCGGCATTGCCGAGAAGCCGAACGCGTATTCGTGGCGGCAGTTGCTGGGCGCCGGCGCGCTCGGCGGCATCGGGTTCACGATGTCGCTGTTCATCGCGGGTCAGGCGTTCCCGGTTGAGGCGGATTTCGCGGCAGCGAAGATTGCGGTCTTCGGGGCGTCGGTGCTTTCGGCGCTCGCGGGCGTGGTGATTCTGTGGAATGCGCAGAAGGATGAGACGACAGGGTGAGTTATACGTCCCCATGTTGCATAACACGCTGGGATCGTTTGACGCTGTTGGCGACGGTGTGCTGAAGTGGAACAGGAACTTGCAGAGGGAGCTGGAGTGTTATGCAGCAGTTCTACGGAATATATCCCGTCATTTGGCCGTCTAATTAAGAGTTAGAGCGCATCTGTGACGTCACTTCATCCCCACCTCACCGGATTTCTAGAAGGCCTTTGCGCCGCGTCGGTGACTCACTATCCGGAATACGGAATGTTCCTGAGAGGGCCTGTGTCGGGTAGTGAAGCGCCTCCAGCACCTCCAGCTTCGGAGAGTGAGGGGCGTTTGAGGCTCCAGGAGTTCTTCCTATGCGCGCTTTCAGATACCTCTTATGCGCGGCCGCAAGATGCTGAGCATGTTGTGAATCGCTTTCTGGAGCTGATTGCGAAGTACCACCCAGATTCGAACCCAACATTCAAAATTCCGGAAACGCGTGGTTGGTTTGACGGACTGGAGGTCTGGATGACCGAGTCGTCAGGCGTCACGTACTTCTTCCTTGACTGGTCGGTCAGCTGATGATGCGCTCTAACACCTCGCTGGAGCGGACGCGTGAACGATAAAGTGCCAAGCTCATACAACGGCGCGCGCGCCGCTCAGCTCAACCGTTAGGCGACAGGAAGCGTCGTGCCACATGTCTAAGGGAACGGAACGTGACGGTCGGCTTCTAGTCGCGCTGCTGCTGCTGGCGACAGCAATCGCTGCTCTTGCCGTCCAGGCTTGGATATCCATGCTGTACTTTCACTCGGCGATCAATCAGAACTGGTCGTATTACCTGGACATCTTTCCGTCGTTTGCGCTCCCACCACTTCCTTCGGGCGCATATTGCATTGACGATTGCAATCCACGGCACCCTGTGGTGCCTGGCTGGATTGGAGGTATCTGCCTAGTGGTGGGAGTCATGGTTCTTGCCGTCAGCTGGTGGAAGCCGCGGGCAGTCGCGATGTCGCCTAACAAATCGTTCGAGCGGACGCGTGAGGGATAAAGTGCCAAGCTCATACACCGGCGCGCGCGCCGCTCAACTCAACCGTTAGAACGCACAATTCTTTCCGCAAAGAAGAAAGATTCTCGCGAGGGTTCACCCTTCGTTTCCGCGGCGCCCAAAGTTCCTCGCAACGCAATTAGATACCGTCCTGCTCAGCGCGTCGGAAGCATTTTGTCGACCGAGCCTCCGAGATAAATCGCAAGTCCGGGAAAGTACGCGGTCGTCTGAGCGTCGAGCCATCTGCACCGAGCGGCTTGAATCGCGAGACCAGGCGGTTAAGGTAAGCGCGGTTGCGCCGCTGGCTGCTCAGCGGCATTCTTCATCCCAGCTTCGGCGAGCGCCCTTCGATCGGGTGTCACGGATGGGCGCGAAGCGCCAGAGAGCTTGTGCCAAGGGACTGAATCAGCTTCGGAGAACTCAGGCGTGTGCGTTCTAACACCTCGCTGCAGCGGACGCGTGAAAGGTAAAGTGCCAATTTCATGCATCAGCGCGCGCGCCGCTGAGCTCAATCGTTAGGCGGCGCGAGAGCTATGCGGTTCACCTGAGGTACCCTGAGCAACGTGAAAGCAGCGCTATACATTCTTGGCGGAGTTCTTCTCGCGGACTTGCTCTTTATTGCCTACTTCTGGGTGCTGCGCGCGGATTACTACTTTCCTGGTCGCTATGAAGACGCATTTGCCGCGACGTTCTATGCTCTTCTCGTGGGTCTCCCCGTTCTGGGCGCGTTCATTGCTCTTCTCATTGTCAACTTTAATCGGGCGCGAGGGTCAACCCCGTGAGTATTAGCGCAACGCCGCCTAACACCTCGTTCGAGCGGACGCGTGAGGGATAAAGTGCCAAGCTCATACACCGGCGCGCGCGCCGCTCAACTCAATCGTTAGACCGCACAAATCTTTTCTTCAGTTTCGAGTTCGTCGCTCGATTCATCCCTTCGTTTCCGCGGCGCCCAGTCATCGCGGTGGCGCACAGATCAGCCGGCCGGGCTCATTGGGTCGG
>JAEZCR010000037.1 GCA_023433465.1 Pseudomonadota bacterium
CACCCGCTCATGATGAAACTGGAACGCCGCGCATGACGATGTCCAATGCCCAGACGCTCGCCGAGCTGATCACGATGAATCGCGCGGTGAAGCGCACCATCTCGTACCTCGAGGCGGAGAACAGCGAGCGCGTCGTGAGTTACGCGGAACTCTACGAGCGCGCGCTCGGCATCCTGTTCCACCTGCAGAAGCTCGGCGCGAAGCCCGGCGACAAGCTCATCATCTATCTATCCAACAACGAGCAGTTCCTCGACGCGTTCTGGGCGGGGATGCTCGGCGGCATCGTACCGGTCCCTGTGGCGCTCGGCATCAGCGACGAGCACAAACACAAGCTGCTGCGCATCGCGAAGAAGCTCGGCACGCCGTTCATCTACACGGATCGGAAGACACTCGACCGCATCGGCTCGTTCGCGGGCCCGGCCGGCGAACAGGCGACGTTCGACAGCCTCAATTCGCGCGCATTCTTCGCCGAGCAGGTGGACGACATTTCGAAGGCCGGCCAGGTCCACGACGTGAAGGCCAGCGACACGGCTTTCATCCAGTTCTCCTCCGGTTCCACGAGTGAACCGAAGGGCATCGTGCTCACTCACCACAACATCCTCACGAACGCGCGCGGCGCGGGCGAGGCCTCGTTGTGGAACGAGGACGACACCAACCTCACGTGGATGCCGCTGACCCACGACATGGGTCTCATCGGGATGCACATCATGATGTTCGCGCATCGCATGCAGCTCAACGTGATGCCGACGGAACTGTTCATCCGCCGGCCGCTGCTGTGGATGACGTTCGCGTCGCGCAAGGGCGTGACGGTCACGAGTTCGCCCAACTTCGGGTACCGGCACTACCTCAAGGTGCTGGGCGACCGTGATCTCGGCGATCTCGATCTGTCGCGTCTGCGGCTGGTCTACAACGGCGCCGAACCGATCTCGGTCGAGCTCGCCGACGAATTCATGACGCGGCTCGCACCCGCGAAACTGCGCCGCACCGCGATGTACCCGGTGTACGGACTCGCCGAAGCGACGCTGGTGGTGAGCTTCCCGCAGCCGCCGGGCGAGATGTACGAATATGTCTCCGTCGATCGCCACGAGCTCAATGTCGGCGTGCAGCCCAAGCCGATTCCGGCGGAACATCCCGACGCGCTGCTGCTCATGGCCTGCGGTCAGCCGATTCCGTACAGCAAGGTGCGCATCGCGGATGACGCGGACAAGGCACTGCCCGAGAACCACATCGGTCACATCCTGATCGCGGGCGACAACGTCACGAAGGGTTACTACGAGAACCCGGCCGCGAACGCGGCGGGCTACGCCACCGACCCGGAAGGCGAACGCTGGCTGCGCACCGGCGATCTCGGAATGATGAAGGGCGACAAGCTCTACATCACGGGACGCGCGAAGGAGATCATTTTCGTCAACGGGCAGAACTACTACCCGCACGACATCGAGAGCATCGCCATTCGTGCCGAAGGTCTCGAGCTCGGCAAGGTGGTGGCCGCGGGTGTGCGCGCGAAGCATGGCAGCACCGACGACCTGATCATCTTCGTGCTGCATCGCATGGGCATGAAGGAGTTCCTGCCCCTCGCCTCGCAGGTGACGCGGCTGGTCAACGAGCACACGGGCCTCGAAGTGGCGCACGTCGTGCCCGTGAAGCGCATTCCGAAGACGACCAGCGGCAAGATCCAGCGCCACCTGCTCGAAGAGGACTACGTCAACGGCGTGAACGATGCCGAGCTCAAGGAGCTGGCGGAGCTGCGGGCGCAACTGGCGGCCGCGGGCGGCGCGGCGGCGACCAGCACGGACATCGAACGCAAGCTCAAGGACATCTGCGACGGCGCGCTCGAGCGCAACATCGACGTGAACGACAACCTGTTCGAGATCGGCGCGAGCTCGCTCAAGCTCATCGAGATCCACGAGAAGATAGATCAGATCTATCCGGGGCTGGTCGACCTCACCGAACTGTTCGATTTCCCGACGATCGCCGAACTGTCACGGCACCTCGAGGGCAAACTCGCCGCGACGACCTGATCGGGACCTGATCGGGGACAGATCCGCGACGACCTGATCGGGACCTGATCGGGGATCGGGGACAGATTTATTTTTCGACCGCGGCCGACCCACCCATCAGTGGCGGGTCGCGGCGCCGCTGCGCGCCACGATGGCGTTCCGTTCCGATCCGAAACTATCCGGATCCTCGAGCCGCTGCGGCTGTTCGACCGCCAGCGCCTGCTGCGGCGCGGGATCGTCGGACATGTTCGAAGCGGCCACGGCGAGCGCGAGCAGCGCCAGCGGCGCGAGCACGGCGATGGCGGACCTTTCAAAAGCGAACATGACGAACCTCGTGTCTGGGCGCGCATCCTGACCGTCCAGGAGTTGCGCTGCGTGGAGTAGTTCTGACCCGCGATTCAGTTTTCCTAACGTCTGGCGATGGGAATCGAAGGCGGGGCATCCAGGGTGAACCCTACCCTGGTGATTAGCCCGGAAAAACCACACAAACCCGAATTCATTGTCTGGCATTGCCGTACAATCACCGGCCATGGACCAGCTACAGGGAATGCGCGTGTTCACGCGGGTCGCGGAACTCGGCTCTTTCGCGCGCGCGGCCCAGACGCTGGACATGTCGCGGGCGATGGCGTCGAGTTACGTGGCCCAGCTCGAGTCGCACCTCGGCACCCGCCTGCTCCATCGAACCACCCGTAAGGTGTCGGTGTCGCCGCAAGGCGCCATCTATCTAGAGCACTGCAAGCGGATCCTCGCCGAAATCGACGCGGCCGATGACGAGTTGCGGCTCGCGCGCGACCGGCCGCAGGGCAAATTGCGGGTCGACGTGCCCGTGCCGTTCGGGCGCTACCTGCTGATGCCGGCCTTGCCCCAGTTCACGCAGCGTTATCCCGAAATCTCCCTCGAGGTGCGCTTCAACGACCACTTCGTCGACATCCTCGCGGAAGGGGTCGACGTCGCGGTGCGTGTCGGCAAGATCCGGTCTCCCGATCTCATCGCCCGCAAGGTGACGGCCTCGCGCACGTTGACCTGCGCCTCGCCGAAATACCTGGCGCGCGCCGGCATGCCGCGCACGCCCGAGGATTTGCGCAAGCACCGGCTCATCGGCCACCTGCGGCGGGACTCCGCCCGGCCGAGCGATTGGCAGTTCCGCCAAGGCTCGGGCACCCGCGCGATGCGACTGCCGATGGCGCTGTCCTTCAACACGGCGGAGGCGCTGCTGATGTCGGTGCTCGAGGGCCAGGGGATCGTGCAGCAGCTCGACATCCTGGTGGGCGGCTACCTCGCCGAAGGCCGGCTCGTCGAAGTACTGCACGACTTCTCGTGCGAGGGCCCACCGATGTCCGTGGTCTATCCGCGCGCGACGCAGCACCTCGCGAAGGTGCGAGTGTTCGCCGAGTTCGCCGCCGATCTCATGCGCAAGTACCAGGCCGGCCTCGCCCGCGGCCCGGTCAGTGCCGGCTGAAATGCCGAGTCAGCCTGACGCTGACTCACGTTCACGACCAACCCCGGCTGACTCAGCGGCTTCTCACCCGGCACCCATACTTCCGACCAGGGGGCGTTGTACGCCGCAGTCGATGAAGCGGAAGTCCTCGATCGGCTCCGGCTGGCGCAGGCGGTAACCCTGTGCGTAGTCGACGCCGAGCTGCGTCACGGCGCGCAGCTTGCCGGTGGTATCCACCTGGCTCGCCACCGTGCGCATCCCGAGCGTATCGGCCATGTGCACCATGCCGTTGATGAGCGCGCGCGAGACGATGTCGTCGGTCGCGCCTTCGATCAGCGTGCCGTCGATCTTGAGGATGTCGGCATTCACCTCGCGCAGGAAATCGAAGCGTCCGGTGCCCGTGCCGGCATTGTCGACCGACACTTCGCAGCCGCGCGCGGCAAGTGACTTCGCGAGCTCCGCGAATTCCTGCGGCGCCAATCCCATGTCGAGCTCCGAGATCTCGAAGCGCAGCGCCGTCAGCGGCAGACCGGACTTGTCGAGGCAGCTCTCGAGGTAGTTGCGGAAATCGGGCCGGATCACCGACTTGCCCGACAGGTTGACCGAGAACACCGCGCGCGAATCTTCCCAGCGTTCGCGATTGCGTTGCATCCACACGAGCAGCGCGCGGATCACCCAGCGGTCGATCGCCGGCATGCGGCCGTTGCGTTCGGCGACGTCGAGGAATTCGCGCGTGGTCAGCACACCTTCCGGAGTCGGCATCCGGATCAGCACTTCGACGATGAGCGGCTGACCATTCGCGGCCTCGTCTTCGCGCAGGCTCACGATGGGCTGCAGGTGCAGCGCGAATTCGTCCTCGCGCAACGCGGCGTCGATGAGCTCGACGATGAGTTCCTCGCGCTCGAGCGCGGCGAGATCCGCCTCGAAGTCGCCGTTCGCGTCGTAGTTCTCGAAACGCAGCGCGGCGACGATGGTCGTGTCCGACGGATCGTTCACCACATCCTGCGCCGCGGGATCGGAAATCTCGGGCGACGCCTGGCTGATCGCCTTGGCGAGCACCGGCAACACGGGCGCGAGCCCGGTAACGCGTTCGCCCCGTTCGTTCTCGCCGGTCGTGAGACCGGAGAACACGACCAGCGCGACGCCACGAAACACCGAGCCTTCATACACGGCGAGTGCACAACGTGCGCGGGCCGTATCCGCGCTCTCCCACCACAGGCCGCAGGTAAGCCCGCGCACGTCATGCGGATCTTCGACGACCTCGGCGATCAGCGCGTGGTCCTCCGCGAGCAGGAAGTCGCCGC